>CALEZJ010000107.1 GCA_937927885.1 uncultured Paracoccaceae bacterium
TCAGGCGCATCAGGTCACTGTCGGGCTTCCAGGTGGACATCTGCGCATCGACCGTATCGACCGCCACCTGAAGGGCGGCCTGCACCGGGGCGGGGTTGAACCCCGGCGGCGCATAGAACAGCGCGCTCCACCGTGTGCCCATGGTCGGGCCGTTCAGGGCGATGCGCGTCAGGTCAGTAGACATCTTCGACATAGCGCCCCCCGGCCTTGAGCATCGCGGGCGTCAGGCCCATGGGCGCGAGGATATCGTCGAGCGCCTGCGCGACGCCTTGCGCCATGTCACGCCCGCCGCAGACCATGATCCTTGCCCCTTTGCGGATCGCCTCGGCCACCTGCGCGGCCTCGGCCCGCAGGGCATCCTGCACATAATGCGGCCGCGCCCCGCGCGAGACGGCGGTGGAAAGCTGTGTCAGGCGCCCCTCGGCCTGCCACGTTGTCAGGTCCTCACCATACAGGAAGTCGCTGTCCGCGTGACGCATCCCGAAGACCAAATGCACGGGGCGGCGACGGGTATTGGCGCGGATAATCCCGGCCAAGGGTCCGATGCCGGTGCCCGCCCCGATCAGGATCAGGGGTGCCCGACCCCGCCCGGCATGAAAGCCCGGGTTCCGCCGCAGGAAGGCCTGCACGGCGTCCCCCGGTTCCAGTGCAAGCAACTGGCCGGAACACAGGCCGCCCGGGTGCTTCTTCACCACGATCTCGACAAAGCCATCGCGGCGGCCCGATGCCAGCGAATAGAAGCGCGGGACGGTGGAGCCTTCCGGCAGGATGCCCAGAAGATCGCCCGCCTGAAACCGTGCGAACCCCCGGCCGGTCAGCCGCGCCCAGAGGGTCGCCCGCGGCAAGGCAAAGCGCAGGATCGCGGTCGGGGCCTGCACCGCCTCGCCATAGTCGCGGCGCGAGACGAGGGTCAGACTGGCGGCGACGGGGCGGGCGGGCTGGTGATCCAGTTCGAGCGTTACACCAATGGCCTGCCCCAGCGCCCGGCCCCAGCGGGCGAAATCCTGCGGTGACTGGCGATCCACCGTGTCCATGGGCAACAGGACGGCCCATCCCTTGGCGCGGGCGGCGGCCTCCACCTTTGCCGCAAAGGCGCAGAAGGCAGGGAAACTGCGGTCGCCAAAGCCCAGCACGGCCAGGGGCGCGGTCGGGGCCATCCGCGCCAGCCGGTCGAGGAAGCCTTTCGCGGACGCGGGCGCGTCGCCTTCGCCGTAGGTGGCGGCGAGGATCAGGAACCGTTCGGCTTTGGGGTAACGGGTCGGGTCGAAGGCCAACATGGGTGCCACATGTACCGCCTGCCCTGCCCCTCGCAGCGCCCGCGCCAGCGTCGCGGCAAAGCCCCAGGTGCTGCCGCCTTCGGAGCCGACAAGGATCACCGTCTGCGCCCGGCTTGCCGGGGCGTTGTCGCGCAGGCGTGGCCGGCCCCGCCGCCCGGCGGCCCAGATCAGCGCGCCGGTCACGCCCATGACCGGGACGATGAGTGCGATCAGGCCGAGGACCAGCCCAAGCACCGCCGCACCCTGACCGGTGTGCAGCATATAGATGGTTTCCGAGACCTGCTGCCATGGCGTCAGGTCGGCCCACGACAATAGCCCGCCGGTCCCCTGATCGATCAGGCCGGTGCCCGCATCGGTGGACAGGGTGAACATGTCCTGCGCATCGCCGGCATAGGGAAAGCTGAGCTTGCGCAAGGTGTTGACGGGCACATCCTGCAGCGCGGCCATCTGCTCCAGCGGGAAGGCCATCTGCCCGCTGACCGCGGCAGGATCGGCCGGGCGCAGCGCGCCATCGGGCAAGAGGTCAAAGGTCGAGGCCGTCATCCACAGCGCCGTCGCCGCCGACAGGGCAAGGCCCAGGACGGCGACGCGCGCCAGTTCCACATGCAGCCGCCCCGCCAGCGGCCCGCGCAGCCGCGCGAACCAGCGCCGCCAGCCGCCCGTGCGCCGCGCCACAAGGACAGCGCCCGACAGCGCCAGCACCAGCATGGCAGCGGCGCCAGCGGCCATGACCAGCCGCCCGGCATCGTCCAGAAACAGTGACCGGTGCAGGTTCGTCAGCCAGCGTTCCATCTGGTTGGGGTCTGCCGACCCGACATTCGCGCCCGTTGCCGGGTCGATCACCGCGGACCCCGGCGTGCCGCCGTCGAACCACCAGGCGGTGATCGTGCCCGAGGGGGACCGGCGGATTTCCTCCAGCCCCGGATGCGCGGCGGCCACGCGGGCGGCCAGATCGGCCACGCTCTGCCCCGCCACGGGCTGCTGCGCGGTCAGCCGTTCGGCCAGCGGAAAGACCGACAGCGCCGCACCGCTGAGCGCAAGGACGGTCACGAGGATCAGGGCCACCAGCCCCGGCCAGCGGTGAAGCGCGCGGATCATCGGTCCGTTCCTTACTGATAGACAAAGCTGGAAATGTAGCGGCGACCCTGCACGGGCGTGCCCGCGCCTGCGGCAGTCAGGGGCACCGCGATCTCGTTCGGGCTGTCGCGCATGTCCTCGACCGCGGCGTCGATGTGCAGCGTATAGCCCGCATCGAACAGCGAATCGGCCAGATCCAGAGTGATCTGCAGCGTCCGCCCGGCGCCGACGCTGGCCCCGGTGATGCCGTTGATCTGCGCGGGGTCGCCGCCGGTCGCCGCATACCAGGCGCTCAGATGTTCGTAATAGCGCGACTTGTCGCCCGCCATCCACAGGCTGCCGACATAGGCGCCCGAGGCATCGGTGACGTAGAGCGCCAGATAGGCCCAATCGCCGCCATAGTTGTTCAAGGTGGTCGTCAGCGTCACGGGCCGTGCCATCGCCAGCCCCGGCAGGGTCAGCGCGGTGGTCAGGGCTAGGGTCGCGAGAAGGGATTTCATCGGGTGTCCTTTCGATGATGATGGGCGCCCCACATGGGCAGGGGGCGCGAGAGCCGGGATCAGTTGGTCACAGCGACGGGCGGCGCACCGGTGCCAAAAAGCCCGTTTGCGGGAGGTGCGACGGTGCCTGCGGGCGCAGGGTTGCCGAGAGCGCCGGTGCAGCCGTCATCATCGTCATCATCGTCGTCATCATCGTCATCTTCGTCGCAGTCCTCGTCGTCATCGTCGTCGTGCCTGTGCCGGTCTCTGCCGCGCTCATGGTCCTGGTCGTCGTCGCCACTGACACGGATCAGGGGCGCGGATTGGCCGCCTTTGCCCGACACGGCGCTATAGAGGCCGCTGGCGCAGGGCGCCTGGGCGCCGCTGGACACGGGCATGCTGGCCAGGGCCGGAAGGCCGAGCGCGCCGATGACGGCGGTGGTGGCGAGAAGGACGGCACGGAATGGTTTCATGGCGAGTGTTCCCTTTCTGGATCGAGGAACGTTGCCCCCTGCATCTGACCCCTTGCTGAAGGCTGCAAGGAATTCGCTTCAGCCTGCCGTCAGGAATGCCGCGCCCCGATCCATCGGACCGGGGCGCTCTTGCAGGTCATGTTCAGAAGGGTCATCGCAGTTCGAAGGCTTCGCTTTGGTCGCGCCGAGCCGCCTTGGCCAAGGCACGAAGGCCCGACAGGCCCTGCGCGCGCAAGGCTGCCCGCGCCTGCGTCCACGGCGCAAGGCCCATGGGACCGTGCCCCCGGCACCACGCCAGCCAGAGCGACCAGCGCGGTGGCGATTGACCCGGTCCTGTCGATTGCGCGACGGTCATTCCCCGCCGACGGCCGGGACCCCGCCGATCGCGCCCGGCAGATAGCGCGACGGATCGGCACCGGGGCGGAAGCGGATATCGAGTTCGATCAGGGCCAGAGTGGCCGGGTCCAGCTTGATCTCGATGCGATTGCCGTCGCTGTCGCGGCCGCGGACCTCGTAGCAGCCGTCATCGATCTGCAGGCGCTCGGGGGTGATGCCCAGCTGCGTGACATGGGCACTGGCGGCCTCACGCGATTGCCATGCGGCCATGGGGCTATTGCAATCATCATCGGCCAGAGCCACGCCAGTGGCGCCAAGCGACAGGATCAGGGCAAGCGGGAGAGCACGATTCATGGGAATCTCCTGTGACAAGACAGTTGTGGTGGGATCAGAGTGCCCCCGCTCCCTGACGTCTTCCTGAAGGCGCGGTGTTTTCGGCTTCAGTTTCGTGTCAGGTTGGGACGCGATAGGACCACGAGACGACGCAGGCGGAAAGGTCATGGACTCGGATGCGGGTATTGCTGATCGAAGACGGCATGGTTCTGGGGGCCGCCGTGCGCGACCAGATCGCCGCCGATGGCCATTCGGTCGACTGGGTCCAGCGACTGGACGCCGTCGGCGATGCAATGGCCGGGACGAGCTTCGATCTGGTGCTGCTGGACCTGATGCTGCCCGATGGCCGGGGCATCCCGTTCCTGCGCCGCCTGCGGGCCAGGGGCGATGTGACCCCCGTCATCATCCTGACCGCGCTCGACCAGATCAGCGACCGGATCGAGGGGCTGAACGCGGGGGCCGACGACTATCTGGTGAAACCCTTCGATCTGGCCGAACTCTCCGCCCGGATCGGGTCGGTTGCACGGCGTTATACTGGCAACCCCAACCCCATCGTCACCCATGGGTCGCTGGAAATTGATCTGGCCGCCCGCAGCCTTCATCGCGACGGCCGCCCGGTTACCCTGACCGCACGGGAATGGGCGCTGTTCGAGGCCTTCCTGTCCCGGCCCGGGCAGCTTCTGTCAAAGGCGCAACTCGAGGACAAGCTTTATGCCTTCGGGGCCGAGATCGAGAGCAACACGATCGAGGTGCATGTCAGCCGCCTGAGAAAGAAACTCGGGGCGGAGGTGATCGAGACCGAGCGCGGCCTCGGCTACCGTCTGGGCCGCGCATGAGGGCGCCGCGCAGCCTTCAGGGGCGACTCGGGCTCTGGCTGGGCGCTGCGCTCACGGTCGTCTGGGTCGCGGCGGCCAGCGTGACAGCGCTGATTGCGCGGGGGGAAATCGAGGAGGTCTTCGACGCGGCCTTGCAGGAAACCGCGCAGCGCATCCTGCCGCTGGCTGTCGTCGACATCCTGAACCGCGAGGAGGCGGGCATCAGCCAGCGCCTCGCCGCGATCCGTGTGCATGACGAATTCTTCACCTACATCGTGCGCGATGATCAGGGGCGCATCCTGCTGCAATCTCATGCCGCCGACCCGCGCGTGTTTCCCGCCTGGGACGGGATCGGGTTCCGCCAGACCGCGACGCACCGGCTGTATAGTGACGAGGCCGTGCAAGGCTCGATCCGCATCACCGTCGCCGAACCGCTGGACCATCGCGCAAGCGTCGCGCGCGAACTCCAGATAGGGCTTGGCCTGCCGCTGCTGGTCGTGCTGCCGGTGGCGCTTCTGGCCATCGTGCTGGCCGTCCGCGCCAGCCTTGCGCCCCTGCGGCAGTTCCGCGACCGGCTGTCGGCGCGGAGCGCGCGCGACCTCAGCCCGGTCGCCAGCGCCGATCTGCCAACCGAAATCGCGCCCCTCGCCGATACGATGAACGGCCTTCTGGGGCGGCTGGAGGCGGCCTTCGAGGCGGAACGCAGCTTTGCGGCAAACGCCGCGCATGAGCTTCGCACGCCCTTGGCCGGTGCCATCGCACAGGCGCAACGGTTGCAGGCCGAGACGCGCGACGCCGACGCCAAGGCCCGTGCGGCCGAAATCGAAGCCACCCTGAAACGCCTGACCCGCCTTTCCGAACGCCTGTTGCAACTGGCCCGCGCCGAGGGTGGCAGGCTACGGCGCGACGAGGCCGCCGACCTTTGCCCGCTGGCACGTCTCCTTTCAGACGAAATGGCACGGGCGGAAGGGCATGGGCGGGTCCGGCTCTTGCTGCCGGAAACCCCGGTGATGTCGGATCTCGACCCCGACGCCTTCGCGATCCTGTTCCGCAACCTCGTCGAGAATGCCCTGCGACACGGGGCCGAGGGTGGTTCGGTCGAGGCGAGGCTTGGGCCAGATGGCGCATTTGCCGTGGCAAATGATGGGCCGGCCCTCTCGCCTGCCGTTCTGGAGCGTCTGACCAACCGTTTCGAGCGGGCCAGTGAGCGAAGCGATGGCAGCGGCCTCGGCCTCGCCATCGTGGCCGCGATTGCCGAAAGGATCGGCAGCAGCCTTGTTCTCAAATCGCCCCGCCCCGGCCATGCTGCAGGTTTCGAAGCGACGATCAGGTTGCCGATCAGGGCGCCCTCAAGGGCCTGATGCCAATGGAAAGCAGGGACCTGGTTCCAAGGTCTCACGAGGTTGTTCCCCCGAAGCGGGGTCGGGCTGCAATCGCCAAACTCCAGCCGAGGACTCCGCAGGATGAACACCCCGCATCAAGGTGCGCGCCTTGCCGTCTATGGTCGAGAACAGATCGTCGCCCGCCTGAAGGCGGGACAGAGGGCACAGCACTCGCCCGGTTCATGGGCGTGGAACGGGTCAAGCCAGGCGGCCACGTCGGTTCCCGGGCGATGCTGACCTCCCCTGCGCGCCAGTCCCGGTCAGGTCTGGAAAACATAGGTGCCCGGGGCCGCGCCGAGGGGTGGCAGTCCCCTGTCCGAAGCGCCGGTCACGGGGGGCGCCGCGGCACCGCTGCTGCGGTCGGTCAGCCAGCCGGTCCATTCCGTCCACCAGGATCCTTGACTCGTCTCCGCCTTGTCCAACCACAGGTCAGGTCCCTCATAGAGCCCGCCTGGCGGGCGGTGCCCGCACCGATAGCGGCTGCGCGGATCGCCACCGGGCGGGTTGACGATGCCGCTGTTGTGCCCGCCCGAGGTCAGCACGAAAGTCAGGTCGCAATCGGTGAAAAGCTGCGTCTTGTAGACTGATCGCCAGGGCGCAATGTGGTCGGTCTCGGTCGCGACCACGAACATCGGCGCCGCGATGTCCTTGAGCGCGATCACCCGTCCCTCGACCGCAAATCGCCCCGCACTCAGCCGGTTTTCCAGAAACAGTCCGCGCAGGTATTCCGAATGCATCCGCGCGGGCATCCGGGTGGTGTCGGCCGACCAGACGCCCAGATCGGTGGGTTGGTCCTCCTGTCCCAGGAAATACCGGCGCACCGCGCGCGACCAGATCAGGTCTTCGGCGCGAATGGTGGAAAAGGCGCGCGCCATCTGCGGACGATCCAGATAGCCCTGGTCCCACATCATGTCCTC
>CALEZJ010000108.1 GCA_937927885.1 uncultured Paracoccaceae bacterium
CAGCTGCATCGGCATCGGCTTCCAGCGCGGCACGCACACCCGCTGGCAGCTGGTTGCCAATGATGCATCCGGTGCTCCGGCCGTGACCGATATGGGCGCCTCGTTCGCGATTGCGACCGGTGGCGTGCTGACCTTGTTCATCGCGGCCCCACCGAACGGATCATCGGTCTGGGTGCGGGTCGTGGACGAGGTGTCGGGGGCGATATTCGAGCAGGAGATTAGTGCAGACCTCCCCGCTGCGTCGCAGTTCCTGACACCGCGCCTCTACATGAACAATGGCGCCACGGCGGCCGCGGTCGCCTGCGACTGTGCCGGGGTCTATGTCGAGACGGATTACTGATCCGGCCTCATGGAAACCGCCGGTGCAATTACCGGGCCGGGCAGCGCCATTTCGGGAAGCGCCAGACGCCTCGACCGGAGCGACACGCCCGGCCCGTTTCACAGATTCACAGTTTCAAAGAGCGGCAGGGGATTCGCTGCGCGGGGATGGTGGCACGGGATACCGCGCCTGTCCCGCGCCGAAATGGGCACAATTGTGCATCATGCGTCAGGGCTGAGTTCGCTGCCATGCATCGTGGCGACGGGCCGCTCGATGGTCGATATCTTCGCGTTACCAACATCGAACAGCCGAGCCATTCCATTTCGACGCGATGGGCGCGACGGGCACTGTCGTACCTTGGCTTGTCCACCAGGGCGCGTCGATACCTCGGAAAGTGCCGAGGAAGGCAGCGTCGCCGCGAGCCTGTCTGCTGCTCCGTGCACTTCATGTATCCCACGTAAGTAACGCGGCCACCGGCTTCTTACCGCCGATCACGCTGCTGACGCAAAGCTGACGCGCCAAGGCCACTTGCGTCAGTCCTCCGTCAGCTTTGTCTCCCAGAGTTCGGGAACATACAGGCTTGGAATCGGGCTCGGAGGGGTGAGGCAATGACGGATACAGCAGGAACCCTTGGCAAGTTTCACCGGATGCGCGGCAGGCTGTCCTTGCCCGCATTCGCCATCGACGGCGGCGTCCAGGGTCTGGCTGGCGTCCTGCTCGTGGCGCTGCCGGTGGTTCTGGCGGCCGGCCTCGGCCTGATCACCTACGCATCCCATGGCTCCGACGCGGCCATCGGCATCGCGGTCGGGGCGGCCGGTTTCGTCGCCATGAGCGAGGCGCTGATCCTCGCTGCGCGCCCGCGCCTGCTGGAGCCGCTGTTCGGCGGCCTTGACCGCATGTATCGCGCCCACAAATGGCTGGGCATCTCGGCGCTCATCCTGATGATCCTGCACGACCTGATCCAGCCCGACTTCGACCGCGCGGTGCGCGAGACCAGCCTTGGCAAGACCGCGAGCGATGTTGGGGAGCTGGCCTTCAACGCCCTTCTGGTGCTGATCGCGCTCAGCTGGTTCCGGCGGCTGCCGTTCACCCGGTTCCAGATTCCCTATCAGCTCTGGCGCTTCAGCCACCGCTTCATGGGCGCCCTGTTCGCCATCGTCGCCTTTCACCAGCTCTTCGTCGACATGCCGGCCGGGGCGGATCCGTCGCTTGCCGTGCTTCTGAACGGCTTTGCCATCGCCGGGCTGGTCGCCTGGATCGTGACCGAGTTCATTGCCCCGCGCCTGCGGCGGCGCACATTCACGGTCGAGCAGGTCAGCCGCCACGGCGATACCCCCACGGTGACGCTGCTGCCCAAGGGGCGGGCCATGCGCTGGCGGCCCGGCCAGTTCGCCTTTTTCAGCGCGCCGGAGGCCGGCCTTGCCGAGCCGCATCCCTTCACCATCGCCAGCGCCCCGGCGCCTGACGGTCGCATGACCCTTGCCATCCGGGCGCTTGGCGGCTGGACACGGCGCCTGCCGGATGCCCTTCGCGAAGGGATGACGGTGCGCGTCGAGGGCCCTCATGGCCGCTTCGATTTCCGCAGGGGCGGCGCGCGGCAGATCTGGCTGGCGGGTGGCGCCGGCATCACGCCTTTCCTTGCATGGGCCGACAGCCTGACCGCGACCGACCCCCATCATATCCACCTTGTCCACAGCGTCCGCACACCCGAGGACGCGATCGGGCTGGAAACCCTGCGGGCCGCCGCCGCGCGCAACCCGCGATTCAGCTTCGAACTGGTGGCAACGGGGCGCGATGGCCGGCTGACAGCCGAGCGGCTGGTGCGGTCGGCGCCGTTCCCGCCCGGCACGGCCGATCTGTGGTTCTGCGGTCCTGCAGGGTTGCGGCGCGCTGTGCTCAGGGGGCTTGACCGCCTTGGCCAGAACCCGCGCCAGGTCCGCTTCGAGCATTTCGACTTTGCCTGAGGGCCTGCCTATCTGCGCAAGGACAGCTTGCGGATTTCGCCAATCCCTGTGTGCAGACGGGCAGCCTATCTTCAAACCACGCGCAACGGCACCCTCGAACATCCGTTGCGGCCCGACCCGAAAAGCAACCCAGGAGAAGACCATGCAGACCCTCAAACCCCTCACCGTCCTCGCCGTGGCCTTCGCCTTGGCGGCACCCGGCCTCGCCAGCGCGCAGACCGCTGCCCATGATGGCCATGCCGCCTCCGCGCTGGAGATCGTGCTGAACGATGGCGCCAAGTGGCAGGGCGATCAGAACATGCTCACCGGCATGAGTGCGATCCACGCCACCATGACCGCGAATCTGGACGCGATCCACGCGGGCAGCCTGCCGGCGGATGTCGCCAGCGGGATTGCCGCCGACGTGCAGAAGCAGGTCGATTTCATGGTCGAGAACTGCGTGCTGGCACCCGAGGTCGACGAGCAGTTCCATATCGTGCTCGGCGAGGTGATGACCGGCATCTCGGCGCTGGAGGCAGGCGAGGTGGAGCCCGGCGCGGTGACCATCGTTCAGGCGCTGAATGCCTATGGTGAGCATTTCGAGCATCCGGGCTGGCAGATTATCGACTGAAGCCACGCCCGAAAGACCGGGCCGGCCGGGGCCTCACGCCTCGGCCGGTTTTTTGTCACCCGGACGACGGCCTTCCAGGAGGTCGGTCTGTTCCGCCAGCGCCTCGGCGATGAAATCGACGAAGGCGCGGATACGGGCGGTTTGGCGCAGATCCTCATGCGTCAGCAACCACAGGTCGAGGCGGAAATCGCCCGGAAACGCCGCCACCCGCACCAGGTCGGGGTCGGGATCGGCGATGGCGCAGGGCAGCGGCGCAAGGCCGATTCCGGCCCTTGCCGCCGCAACCGCCGCCGAGATCGAATTGGTGCGGAATTGCGGGCGCAGGCCCGGCAGCCAGTCGGCCAGCACTTGCCGCAATGGCGCATGGCCGCTGCCAAAGCCGATCCAGTCGTTATGCGCCAGATCCTCGGCGATCCCGGCGCGGTGGCGGCCAACAGAGGCATAGACGCCGAAGGCCAGCCGCCCGACCCGCCGCCCGACCAGCGTTTCCTGCACGGGATTGCCAAGCCGCAGCGCCACATCGGCCTCGCGCCGGGTCAGGTCGAGCCGCATGTCCGAGACCAGCAGTTCCAGATCAATCCCCGGCCATGCGCGCCGGAACGCCGCCAGATGCGGCGGCAGCAACCCGATGGCCAGCATGTCGGTGGCGGTGATGCGGACCTGTCCGCTCAGCCGCTGGTCCTGGCCGGTGACCTGGCGGCGGATGGCGGCGATTTCATCGTCGATGCGGGTGGCGGTCTGCTGCATGGCCTCGCCGGCGGCGGTCAGGGCGTAGCCCGAGGGCAGGCGCTCGAACAGGCGCACGCCGAGGCGGTCCTCGAAACCCGCCAGCCGGCGGAACACCGTCGAATGGGTGACGCCCAAGAGCCGCGCCGCCCCCGACAGCGTGCCGGTCTGGGCGATGGCCAGGAACAGGCGGTAATCGTCCCAGTTCTGGTCCTGTGCATCCATGCAAGCATCCTTTGCGCTGACGGCCAATACCCGTGCGCCTGCGGACACCCTATCTTGAGGATGCAAGCAAGGTCCAGTCTGATCCCGGACCGGACAGCCAAAGGAGAAACGCCATGTCCGCCCCCCTCAACACCATCCTGCGCAGCGACGAGTTTTCCTGCCCCTCCTGCGTGGTCAAGATCGAAAAGGCGCTCAAGGCGCTGCCCGGCGTCGCCGAGGCCAAGGTGCATTTCAACACTGGCCGCATCGAGGTCGCCCATGATCCCGCCGCCGCCCCGGTCGAAGCCCTGGTCTCGGCGGTGAAATCCGCAGGCTACGGCGCCAGCCCGGCCGCGTTCTGACGCCGCCGCCCCTTGGCGATCATCCCGCAACTCTGCCCGCCGCCCCGGTGGCGGGCCGTCCTTTCTGCAAGGGAGTATCCGACATGACCCCCCCGATCCTCGCCCCGCTGCAAAACCCCGCGACGCGGCGCAAATGGTTGACCCTCACCAGCGGCGCGTTGATCGTGCTTGGCCTGATCGCCCTTTACGGGTTCGGCCTGCGCGGGCTCTGGGCGGGGGCGATGCTGGCGGCGGCCTTTGTCGCCGGCTCCGACATCGCCTGGCGCGCGGTGCAGGCACTGCGCATCCGGCATTTCTCCATTGAGCTGCTGGTGACCGTCGCCGCCATCGGCGCGCTGTTCATCGGCGAATACTGGGAATCCGCCGCCGTCACCTTCCTGTTCAGCCTCGGCGCTTGGCTGGAGGCCCGCACCCTGCGCCAGACCCGCGGCGCGCTGGCCGATCTGCTGAAGGCCGCGCCCGAGACCGCGACCGTGATCCGCGACGGCCAGCCCGTCGAGGTGCCCGCCGCCTCGGTCCAGCTGGGCGAGACGGTGCTGGTGCGCGCCGGCAGCCGCATCCCCGTCGATGGCGAGGTGACCGAGGGCAACGCCGCCGTCTCCGAGGCCGCCATTACCGGCGAGCCGATCCCGGCCGAGAAAGCACCGGGCAGCCATGTCCATGCCGGCACCATCGCGGAAAACGGCGTGCTGCGCATCCGCGCCACGGGCATCGGTTCTGACACCACGCTGGCCCGCATCATCCGCCGCGTCGAGGAGGCCCAGGAGGAACGCGCCCCCAGCCAGCGCATGATCGAGCGTTTCGCGCAATGGTACACGCCCGCCATCATGGTGCTGGCACTGGGCGCTTGGGCGGTCACGCAGGATCTGCGCCTGGCGCTGACGCTGCTGGTGGTGGCCTGCCCCGGCGCGCTGGTGATCTCGACGCCGGTTTCCATCGTGGCCGGGATCGGGCGCGCCGCGCGCTCGGGCATCCTGATCAAGGGCGGCCAGCATCTGGAGAATGCCGGGCGCATCGACATGCTCGCGCTCGACAAGACCGGCACGCTGACCGAGGGCAAACCGAGCCTCGTCGAGGTGCTGCCGCTGGCCGGCACCAAGCGCGCGGAGCTGCTGCACTGGGCGGCCATCGCCGAATCCGGCTCGGACCACCCGCTGGGCCGGCCCATTGTCGCCGCCGGCCGGGCCGAGGGGGAGATCCCGACCCCGGAAGCGGTCGAGGAACTCGCCGGCATGGGGCTGGTGGTGCGCCACGCCGGGCGTGAAATCGCGGCGGGCAACCGTCGCCTCTTCGACACGCTGGACATCACCTTCGACGCCGCTGCCGAGGCCGCGCTGGACGGGGTTCTGGAACGCGGGCGCACGCCGATCATCGTGGCGCTGGACGGGCAGATCGCGGGTATCCTCGGCCTTTCCGATCAGCCGCGCGCCTCGGCGGCGCCGGCGATGGCGCGGCTGCGCGAGATCGGGGTGAGCCGCATCGCCATGCTGACCGGCGACCAGCCCCAACCCGCCCGCGCCATCGCCGCTGAGCTGGGCATCGACGAGGTCCATGCCGGGCTGATGCCCGAGGACAAGCTGGCCCTGATCCGCGCCTTTCAGGCCGATGGCCGCCATGTGGCAATGATCGGTGACGGCATCAACGACGCCCCGGCGCTGGCCGCCGCCGATACCAGCATCGCCATGGGCGCCGCCGGCTCGGACGTGGCGATCGAGACCGCCGATATCGCGCTGATGGCCGATGATCTGGAAAAGCTGCCCGAAGCGGTGGCGATCTCGCGCGCGACGCTGCGCAACATGCGCCAGAACCTCGCGATCGCGCTGCTGACCGTGGTCGGGCTGCTGGCGGGCGTGTTCAGCGGCGATGTGCACATGGCCTCGGGCATGCTGATCCACCAGCTTTCGGTGCTGGTCGTGATCGCCAACGCCATGCGCCTGCTGCGCACCCCGCGCCGACCCGGCGGCGGCAAGGGCAGGCCGGTGCCGGCGGACGGCGCCCTCGCGCCCGCCACCGCATGACGCCCTGCGCCAGATCGGCAAAGGCCCCCGTGCGTCCGCGCGGGGCCTTCGCTTCAACCCGGAGGAACCACGATGATTGACGACGATGACGCAAGACCATGGCACGAGGTTCTGGCCTTCTGGTTCCCCGAGGGTAGTGCACCGGGTATCGACCCGGAACGCCATACTGAGCACTGGCGCTGGCGGCTGCATGGCGGTGCAGACGAGGCGATCACGGCGCGCTTTGCAGATCTGACGGCAAGGGCGGTCGAGGGCGCGCTTGACCACTGGGCCGTGACGCCCGAGGGGCGGTTGGCGCTGATCGTCGTCCTTGACCAGTTCCCGCGCTCGCTCTGGCGGGGAACGCCGCGCGCCTATGCGCAGGACGGGGCCGCGCTGGCACTGACGCTGGCGGGGCTGGAAAACGGCCACTACGCGGCGCAGCCCGCGCCATGGTTCCAGATCGCCTTCACCCAGCCGCTGGGCCATGCTGAGGGGCCCGACCATCTGGAAAGCATCGACCGCCTGATCGCCCTGCGCAAAGACATCGCCGCCCGGTCACCGACGCCCTTGCAACCGCTCTATCACTCGCTTGTCGCACAGGCCGGCGAGGTGCGCGCGGTGATTGCCTGCTTTAGCCGCCACCCTCACCGCAACGCCATCCTCGGCCGGACATCGACCCCGGCCGAGGTCGCCTGGCTCACGGAAGGCGCATTCCCGCACCAGCGCGCGCTTCGTGGTTGATTTTCCGATAACCGCCTGGCGCAGGACCAAGCATACCCGCTCCGGTGATGGCTTCATCGAGATCGTGGTCAGAAAGCTCCCCGGCGACTTCTACTCCGGCCAGTTGACTCCGCTGACGCTGGGCGAAAGCGTCACCGCCCTTCTGCACCGGAAGGCGGGCGGGCTGCATCGCCGACAGCGCGACAGCGACCCGCCGTTCGGCCCGAATGTCGGACAGGTGCCAGAACCAGAGCGCCGCAACTGCCACCGGGACGCAAATTCCAGCAATCAGGATCAGGCTTTTCATCTGCACCGCTCCCCTGTCGGCAACGGCATCGGGTTCAGCCCAGGCCCTCGAGGATCACGCTTTCCAGCCCGCGCCGCACGGTCGGCTCCACCACGACGAGGGCCCGCAGCGATCCGTAGAGAGCGGCAGGATGTGCGCTTAGTGGTCCTCGTGTCCAGTTCCGGCCGCCGGGCGCTCGGAAGCGCCTGTTTGGGGCCGGCAGGTGGTCGGGGCCGGCCGGATCGCGTTCATCTGACGCGACGGCCCTCGCTGTCGATGACGACCTCGCCGTCGTCCTTCGTGAACGGTCCGATGTCCGGATTCGGCAGGATGTTCAGCACGGTCTCGGACGGGCGGCAGAGCATCGTGCCGAGCGGTGTGACCACGATCGGGCGGTTGATCAGAATGGGATGGGCCATCATGAAGTCGATCAGGTCGTCATCGCTCCATTTCGGATCGCCGAGTCCGAGTTCGGCATAGGGCGTTCGCTTTTCGCGCAGGAGGTCGCGCGGGCTGATTGCCATCGCCGCGATCAACTCGATGAGCGTCTGCCGGGACGGAGGTGTCTTCAGGTATTCGATCACCTCCGGCTCCTCGCCGGACTGGCGGATCATGACGAGCGTGTTGCGGGACGTGCCGCAGTCGGGATTGTGGTAGATCGTGATCGTCATGGTTGTCTCCGGTTCTGGATGTCCGCATCACCGCGGACTGAACCGCATGTCCGAGGGATCGAAGAGGCGGGCGCGGCGCCGAAGACGCGCAGCAGCCCCGCCACATGATCCCGCAGCCCGTTTTCCAGCGCGTCCTTGTTCACGCAGGAAGCCACTTGGCCGTGGCCCAGCTTCACGACGTGGGTCGGGCTCACTCGAGCGATGCCCTTCTCGCGCACGTCCGCCAGGCAGTCGAGCAGGGAGCCTTGGGCGGCAAAGTGATCGAGCGAGATCAGTGCTGTTCTAAGCATCAGTTCTGCTCCCTTGTTCTGGGCGCGCGGATGGCGGTTTCCTCAGCCGGGAACCAATGGGTGGTGCGATTGGCAAACCAGACCAGCGACAGCATGACCGGCACCTCGACCAGCACGCCGACCACAGTGACAAGGGCGGCGATGGAGTTCAGGCCGAACAGGCCGATGGCCACCGCGACGGCCAGTTCGAAGAAGTTCGACGTGCCGATCATCGCGCAGGGAGCGGCGACGTTATGCGGGACACGCCAGGCTTTTGCCGCCCAGTATGAAAGTGCGAAGATCCCGTAGGACTGGATCAGCAGCGGGATCGCAATCATCACGATGACCAATGGCTGGCTCAGGATCACCGCGCCCTGAAAGCCGAACAGCAGCACGACGGTCGCGAGCAGGCCGACAACCGAGAACGGCTTCACCTTGGCTGTGAACGCGCCTACGGCGGCTTCGGCAGCCGCCGGATTGGCGGCGCCGCGCGTCATCAGCATCCGCGTCACGATACCGGCCGCCAGCGGGATTACGATGTACAGGCCGACGGACAGGATCAGCGTCTCCCAGGGCACGGTGATGTCAGTGACACCCAGCAGCAAGGCCACGATCGGCGCATAGGCAAAGACCATGATCGCGTCGTTCAGCGACACCTGCGCCAGCGTATAGTTCGGATCGCCCCTGGTCATCTGCGACCAGACGAACACCATCGCCGTGCAGGGTGCCGCGCCCAGCAGGATCAGACCCGCGATGTACTGGCCCGATGTGCCGGGCTCGATGAACGGCGCAAAGATCCAGTCGAAGAACAATACGCCGAGTGCTGCCATGGTGAAGGGCT
>CALEZJ010000109.1 GCA_937927885.1 uncultured Paracoccaceae bacterium
CGCGACCCGCTGGCGCTGGCCATGGCCGCCGACTGGGGGCGGCCTTACGGCGACCGGCTGCGGGTGGTGGCCGGGACGTTTTCCAACCTCGACACGCTTGCGGGCGAGGCACTGGACGGCGTGGTGCTGGATCTCGGCGTCTCCTCGATGCAGCTTGACCAGCCCGAGCGCGGATTCTCCTTTGCCAAGGACGGCCCCCTCGACATGCGCATGAGCCAGTCGGGCACCAGTGCGGCCGATCTGGTGAACACGCTGCCCGAAGCGGATCTGGCCGATATCCTCTACCATTACGGCGAGGAACGCGCCTCGCGCCGCATCGCGCGCGCGATCGTCACCGAGCGGACAAAAGCGCCCATCGAGGGGACGCTGCGCCTGTCCGAGATTGTCAGCGCGTGCCTGCCGCGCCCCAAACCCGGGCAAAGCCATCCGGCGACCCGCAGCTTTCAGGCGCTGCGGATCGCGGTGAACACCGAGTTCCACGAGCTCGCCGCCGGGTTGGAGGCCGCCGAACGCGCTCTGAAACCCGGTGGCTTGCTTGCGGTGGTCAGCTTCCATTCGCTCGAGGACCGGATCGTCAAGCGATTCATGCAGATGCGATCGGGCCGGGCCGGGCAGGGCAGCCGCCACGCGCCCGAACAGCAGGCCGAGGCCGCCCGTTTTGAACCCGTGACCCGCCGCGCCATCGCCGCCGACGAGGCCGAATGCGCCGCCAATCCGCGCGCGCGCTCGGCGCTGCTCAGGGTGGCGCGGCGCACCGTCGCTCCGGCAGGCGCCGTGGATCGTTCGGGGCTGGGCCTGCCGCTGCTGGCGCTGAAGGGGGATCGTTGAGATGCGCGCAGTCCTTTACGTTCTGGCAGCCTTCGGGGTGATGGGGCTGGCGATCTGGGCCTATGACCAGAACCAGCAGACCCAGGAATCGATGCGTGACCTGCGCCGACTGCGTGCCGAAATCCGCAGCCTGACCGAAACGCTGGGCGTGCAGCGCGCCGAATGGGCTTATCTGAACCGCCCGCAGCGGCTGCGCGAACTGGGCGAGCTGAATTTCACCCGGCTCGGGCTGTTGCCTCTCGAGGGCGTGCGGTTCGGTCAGATCGACGAGATTCCCTATCCCGCCCTGCTGGCGGCCGAGGTCCGGCCATGATCCGCATCCCGCTTCGCCCGCTGGCGCGCATCCTCGACGCCCGCGCGCAGGGGGTGAACCCTGACCGGATCGAGCGCGAGAACCTGCGCCTGCGCCGCGAGCAACTGCGCGACCAGAGCCGCCGCATGTCGGAATGGCGTATCCTGTTTCTGGCGGTGCTTTTCTTTGCCGGCTACGCGGCCATCGGTGCGCGGATGGCGCTGTTGGCCGCAACCCCGATGGCCGAGGTCGAACCCTATGCGGGCGAAGGGATTTCCGGCGACCGCGCTGATGTGCTGGACCGCAACGGGCGGATTCTGGCGACCAATCTCGTGACGCATTCGCTCTATGCGGAACTGCGCTACATGATCGACGGGCGACGCGCGGCGCGGGAACTGGCCCGCATCTTCCCTGACCTGGACGAAGAGCGTCTGGCCGCGCGTCTCACCGATCCCAACCGTCGTTTCGACTGGATCCGCGCGCGCCTGTCGCCGGAACAGGCGCAGGCCGCGCATGACATCGGCGAACCGGGGCTGATGCTGGGTCCGCGCGACATGCGGCTCTACCCGAACGGGACGCTGGCCGCGCATGTGCTGGGCGGTTCGCAATACGGTGCGCAGGGGGTGACAGCGGCAGAGATCACCGGGGTTGCCGGGATCGAACTGGCGCAGAACGCACGGCTGGCCGATCCTGACCTTGCCGCGGTGCCGCTGACGCTGACCCTTGATCTGGGGGTGCAGGCGATCGTCGAGGAAGTGCTCGAAGGCGGCATCACCATGCTGCGCGCCAATGGCGGTTCGGTCATCGTGATGGACGCGATCACCGGCGAGGTGGTGGCCATGGCCTCGGCCCCCACGTTCGACCCCAACAACCGCCCGCCGCCGCCGCGCAACTCGCTGGAACAGGCCGAATCACCGATCTTCAATCGCGCGGCGCAGGGTCTTTACGAACTCGGTTCGGTGATGAAGGCCTTTGCCGTGGCCCAGGCGCTGGATCTGGGCCTGGTATCCCCGGACACGATGGTGGACATTCGCGGCCCTCTCCGGTTCGGCCGCTTTGCCATCACCGATTTTCACAACATGGGTGCGTCCCGCAGCGTGGCCGACATCTTCATCGAATCCTCGAACATCGGCACCGCGCGGCTGGCCCAGCGCATCGGGGCCGAGCGTCAGCGCGCCTTCCTTGGCTCGCTGGGATTTCTCGAAGCGATTCCCTTCGATCTGCCCGAGGGGCGCAGCGCCCGTCCGCAATTCGATCCGCGCTGGTCGGAACTTGCCATGATGACGATCAGCTACGGGCACGGCCTGTCGATGACACCGCTTCATCTGGCGGCAGGATACGCGGCGCTGGTCAATGGCGGCACGAGGGTGCATCCGACCCTGATCCGCCGCGCCGAGGTCCCGCGCGGCGAGCGGGTGATCTCCGAGGAAACCTCGCGCATCATGCGCTCGCTCATGCGCTCGGTGGTGACGCAGGGAACCGCGTCGATGGGCGAGGTGGCCGGGTATCTGATTGGCGGCAAGACCGGGACGGCGGACAAACCCAACCCCTATGGCGGCTACTACGAGGACCGCACCATCGCCACCTTCGCCGGGGCCTTTCCGATGAACGACCCGCGCTATGTCTTTGTTGTCACGATGGATGAACCCCAGATCGAAGCGGCGGGCGAGCAGCGGCGCACGGCCGGCTGGACCGTCGTGCCTGTCGCGGCCGAAATCGTGCGCCGGATCGCACCGGTGCTGGGGCTGCGCCCCCAGGACACGGCTGCGATTGATGCCACGCTGCGGCTGCGATAGGGAAGCCAGCGAAAATCGGGGGCAGGACACATGGCCACATACCTTGGAGATCTGGGACTGCCGGTGCGGCCGGGTGATGCCCCTGTGCCGATCCGCGGGATCACGCTCGACAGCCGGGGGGTGCGGCCGGGAACCCTGTTCGCGGCCTTGCCCGGCAGCAAGGTGCACGGCGCTGCCTTCATTGAAACCGCGCTGCGGCAGGGGGCCTCGGCGGTGCTGACCGACCGTGCCGGTGCCGCGATTGCCGCCGACGCACTGGCCCGGCACCCCGGGATTCCGCTGATCGTGGCCGAGGACGCGCGCGCGGCCCTCGCCATGGCGGCGGCGCTGTTCTACGGCGCGCAACCCGCGACGATGGTGGCGGTGACCGGGACCAACGGCAAGACCTCGGTCGCCAGCTTCGCGCGCCAGATCTGGACGGTTCTGGGCCGCTCCGCGATCAATGTCGGCACGACCGGGGTTGAAGGCGCGTGGGAGGCACCACTCTCGCACACCACGCCTGATTCCGTGACTCTGCAGCGGCTGCTGGCCGAGGCCGCGGCGGCGGGCGTGACCCACGGCGCGATGGAGGCCTCGTCCCACGGGCTCGATCAGCGCCGACTGGAAGGGGTCAGGCTGACCGCAGCGGGTTTCACCAATCTGACGCAGGATCACCTCGACTATCATTCCGACATGGAATCGTATTTTCAGGCAAAGGCCGGGCTGTTTACCCGCCTGCTGCCACCTGACGGGGTCGCGGTGATCAACACCGACGATGCCTATGGCCGGCGCTTGGCCGGAATGATCGACCAACCGGTGCTGCGGGTGGGCACCTCCGAGGAATGCGACCTGCGCATCCTGTCTCAGCGCTACTCGGCGCAGGGCCAGACGCTGCGCTTTGCCCTGAAGGGACGCGTGCATCAGGTGGATCTGGGGCTGGTCGGGGGGTTTCAGGCGGCGAATGCGCTGGTGGCGCTTGGCCTCGTGATTGGCACCGGGGCCGACGCCCAGGCCTCCGTGCGCGCCATGGCTGAACTGCACGGGGTGCGGGGGCGCATGCAACTGGCGGCGACCCGAACCAACGGGGCGCCGGTCTTTGTCGATTACGCGCATACGCCGGACGCCGTCCAGACTGCACTGCGCGCGCTGCGGCCGCATGTGATGGGGCGTCTCATCGTGGTCCTCGGGGCGGGGGGCGACCGGGACAAGACCAAGCGCCCTCTGATGGGCAGGGCCGCTGCTGAAAACGCCGATGTTGTATTTGTGACAGACGACAACCCGAGAAGTGAAGTTCCCGCCACAATTCGTGCAGAAATATTGAAAGCTTGCCCGGAGGCAACCGAGGTGGGCGACCGAGCCGAGGCGATCCTCAGGGCGGTGGATTCCCTCGAGGCGGGAGATGCCCTGCTGATTGCCGGGAAAGGCCATGAAACCGGCCAGACCATCGGTGGCGTGGTCTATCCCTTTGACGATCTGGAACAGGCCAGCGTCGCCGTGGCGGCACTGGATGGAAACCCGACATGAGCCTTTGGACCCACACCGAAGCCGAAGCAGCCACCGGCGGACAGGCAACCGCGCCCTTTTCGGTTTCGGGGCTGTCGATCGACACCCGCAGCCTGCAGCCGGGGGATCTGTTCGTTGCTCTCACCGCCGCGCGCGACGGGCACGACTTTGTCGCGCAGGCCTTCGCCGTCGGCGCGGCCGCAGCCCTGGTCAACCGCATCCCTCCGGGCGTGACCGGCCCCTGCCTGGTGGTGCCCGACGTTCTTGCCGCGCTGACCGCGCTGGGGGTTGCGGGGCGTGCGCGCTCGACCGCCCGCGTGATCGGGGTCACCGGATCGGTGGGCAAGACGTCGACCAAGGAAATGCTGCGACTGATGTTGGCCGAATTCGGCCCCACCCATGCGGCCGAAGCCAGTTTCAACAACCACTGGGGCGTGCCGCTCACCCTCGCGCGACTCCCGCGAGATGCCGCCTTTGCCGTGGTCGAGATCGGCATGAACCACCCCGGCGAGATCGCGCCCCTGGCGCGCCTGACCCGTCCCCATGTCGCGCTGATCACAACGGTGGCGCCCGCGCATCTGGAAGCCTTTCAGGATGTCGAGGGCATCGCCCGCGAAAAATCAGACATTTATGTCGGTCTTGAACCCGATGGAATCGCGATCTTTCCCTCTGATCTTCCGGTTTCACCCATTCTTGCCGAGGCTGCCGGGACGCGGGGGAAAAGCTTTGGCCGGACGGGTGAGATTTGCCTGACATCCATACGTCAGACGAATATGGCACTTGTCGCTAGCCTACGCATCGGGCAGGAGACCTATCACATTCGCCTGACCGATGCCGGCGCGCATTTCGCGATGAATGCTGTCGGATGCCTCGCCGTGGCGCAGGCGCTGGACCTCGATCTGGCGCTGGCCGCGCAGGCGCTGGGCCGTTGGCGTCCTCCTGCGGGTCGGGGCCTGCGCGAGGTCCTGGTTCTGGACCCGGCAACCGACGCCCGCTTTACCCTGATCGATGATGCTTTCAACGCCAATCCCGCCTCGCTTGCCGCAGCGCTCGACGTCCTGGCCGGGACAGCCCCGGGGCCGGGTGGCCGCAGGGTTGCCATTCTGGGCGACATGCTGGAGCTTGGCCCCGACGAGGCGGCGCTGCACCGCGCCATTTCCGGGCATCCTGCCCTGGCGGTTACCGATCTGGTCCATTGCGTCGGTCCGCGGATGCGGGAGCTTTGGGATGCCCTGCCGATCCTGAAACGGGGCAAATGCGTTGCGCAGGCCGAGGATCTCGGCGCCAAGGCGCACAGTCTGGTGCGGCCGGGCGACGTGGTTCTGGTGAAGGGATCGAAAGGCAGCTATGTGTCGCGCGTCGTGGATGCCCTCCGCCACCTGGGCTCTCCGGCGGGTGACGAGGCCTCAGGAGTGGAATAATGCTGTACTGGCTGGCCGAGTTTTCGGAATCCTTCATTCTCTTCAATCTTTTTCGCTACATCACGGTGCGCGCGGGTGCGGCCTTCTTCACTGCCCTGGTCTTCGGGTTCCTCTTTGGCCGACCGCTGATCGATTTCCTGCGCCGTCGTCAGGGCAGGGGTCAGCCGATCCGCGAAGACGGGCCGCAGTCGCATCTGCTGACCAAGAAGGGCACGCCGACCATGGGCGGGCTGCTGATCCTGTCGGCGCTGACCGTGTCGACCTTGCTCTGGGCGCGGCTGGATAATGTCTATGTCTGGATGGTTCTGGGGGTGACTCTGGCGTTTGGCCTGATCGGCTTTGCCGATGACTACGCGAAGGTCAAGAAATTCAACCACAAGGGCGTTTCGGGCAAGGTGCGGCTGGGGCTTGGTTTCCTGATCGCGATGGTGGCCGCGCTGGTGGCCATGCATGCCCACCCCGAAGCGCTGTCCGGTCGGCTCGCCGTGCCGGTGTTCAAGCAGGTGCTGATCGACCTTGGCTGGTTCTTCGTGCCTTTCGCGATGATCGTCATCGTGGGCGCGGCGAATTCGGTCAACCTGACCGATGGACTCGACGGGCTGGCGATCATGCCGGTGATGATCGCCGCAGGCACGCTGGGGGTGATCGCCTATGCAGTCGGGCGGGTCGACTTTACCGCCTATCTCGATGTGCACTATGTTCCGGGCACTGGCGAATTGCTGGTGTTTTGCGCCGCGCTTGCCGGCGGCGGGCTGGGGTTCCTGTGGTACAACGCGCCGCCCGCGGCCGTGTTCATGGGCGATACCGGCAGCCTTGCGCTGGGCGGCGCTCTGGGCGCGATTGCGGTGGCAATCAAGCACGAACTGGTTCTGGGGATCGTCGGCGGGCTCTTTGTCGTCGAGGCGCTGAGCGTCATCATACAGGTGGGTTACTTCAAGGCCACCGGCAAGCGCGTCTTCCTGATGGCGCCGATCCACCACCATTTCGAAAAACGCGGCTGGGCCGAACCCCAGATCGTCATCCGGTTCTGGATCATCAGCCTCGTTCTGGCGCTGATCGGGCTGGCGACGCTGAAGATCCGCTGAAACCTAGCGCCGCAACCGGTCCAGCATGTCGTGGTTGCGGCAATAGGCTGGTGTCTCCTGCGCCCCGGCGCCGTGGTCATCCAGCCACTGGCCGCAGGCCCCGGTCTCCTCGCAGCCCATGCAGGACATCACGGCACCGCGCAGTTCGTTTGGCGAAAGCCGCCCCTCGACCAGGGCCATGGACAGATCGGCGCCCAGAGTATCGGCCATCCGGTGCATCAGGCCCGAATGGTGGTCAAGTTTGCTGAACAGCCCCATGGCACACCTCTTGTTGCAATGGCAACAAGTCTGCGCCCCGAACCGGGACAGGGTCCTTGATTCAGATCAAGCACCCATCTTTGTGCGCCAAATATCCCCGGGGGGGCGGAACGTCCCCCGAACGCCGCTCAATGCGACGGGTTCTTGTGCTTTTTCAGCTTCGAATGGGCGGCGTTGCGCCGGTCCTTGAACGGGTTCTGATCGCTCGACGAGCGCAGGAACAGCCGGATCGGGGTACCCGGCATGTCAAATCGCTGGCGCAACCCGTTGACCAGGTAGCGCTTGTAGCTTTCGGGCAGTTCGTCAGGGTGCGAGCATTTGATCACGAAACCCGGCGGCCGGGTCTTGGCCTGGGTCATGTAGCGCAGTCGGACGCGCTTGCCGCCCGGGGCGGGTGGCGGGTGCGATTCGACCATGGCCGCCAGCCACTGGTTCAGCCGCGAGGTGCCCACGCGCCGGTTCCAGACCGCATGGGCGCGCAGGATCGCATCGTGCAGGCGGTCCAGCCCGCGCCCGGTCCTGGCCGAGACCGTGACAAGCGGCGCCCCGCGCAATTGCGGCAGATAGCGTTCAAACGCGTCCAGCAATGCCTTCAGCTTGTCCTGACGCTCTTCCTCCAGATCCCATTTGTTGACCGCGATGACGACGGCGCGGCCTTCGGTCTCGGCCAGATCGGCGATGCGCAGGTCCTGGGTTTCAAAGGGGATCGCCGCGTCAAGCAGCACCACCACCACCTCGGCAAACTTGACCGCCCTGAGGCCATCGGCGACCGAGAGTTTCTCCAGCTTGTCCGTCACCCGGGCGCGCCTGCGCATGCCGGCCGTGTCGAACAGCCGCATCGGCGTTCCGTTCCAGGTAAAGGGCAGGGCGATGGAATCGCGGGTGATGCCGGCCTCGGGGCCGGTCAGCAGCCGATCCTCGCCAATGATCGCGTTGATCAGCGTCGATTTGCCGGCGTTGGGCCGCCCGATCACCGCGACTTGCAGGGGGCGTTTTTCCGTAGGGGCCCAGGACGGAGGGGCCTCGCCCTCGGCCGGAGCCTCGGTGTTGTCGTCCTCGCTGTCCTCGGGCAGCGTGACGTCGACCTCGGGCGCTTCGGCCTGGGCGCGGGCCTCGAACCCGTCGGCCAGCGGTTGCAGCGCGCGGTAGAGGTCATCCATCCCCAGCCCGTGCTCGCCCGAAAGCCGGATCGGTTCGCCCAGCCCCAGCCCGTAGGCTTCCAGATAGCCGCCGTCCGAGGCGTTCCCCTCGGCCTTGTTGGCGGCCAGGATCACATGCTTGGCCCGCCTGCGCAGGATGTCGGCGAAAATCTCGTCGGCCGGGGTGATCCCCTGGCGCGCATCGGTGATGAACAGGCAGACATCGACCATCTCGACCGCGCGTTCGGTCAGTCGGCGCATGCGGCCTTGCAGGCTGTCGTCGGTGATGTTTTCCAGACCGGCGGTGTCGATCACGGTGAAGCGCAGGTCGGCCAGTCGTCCCACGCCTTCCCGCAGGTCGCGCGTGACACCGGGCTGGTCGTCGACCAGCGCCAGACGCTTGCCCACCAGCCGGTTGAACAGCGTCGATTTGCCCACATTGGGACGGCCCACAAGGGCCAGGGTGAAGCTCATCGGTGACTCCGCCGTTCACAGCCAAGCGGCCCCCTTAGGGGCTGCGCCGCCGAATGTAAAGGATCAGCGGTACGCCAGCAACGCGCCCGAACGGCTGAGCACATAGAGCGCGCCGCCCATGGCGATCGGCCCCGAGGCCGCGCCGCCGGGGATGGCGAGTTCCGCGACACTGGCGCCCGAGGCCGGGTCGAAGCCCCGCAGCACCCCGTCTCCCGAAGCCACCCAGAGCCGCCCGCCGGCCAGAACCGGCCCGTGCTGCGGATAGATGCCCAACTGGCGACGCGGGCGGGCCGTGGTGTAAAGTGGCAACTCCTGCGCCCAGATCACACTGCCGTCGCGCGCATCGAGCCGGATCAGCCGGTTCTGGTCCGAGACCAGGAACACCGATCCGCCCACCGGCCAGACCGGGCCAAACGCGCCCTCGGATGCCGTCCACAGCGTCTCGCCGGTCGCGGCGTTCAGCGCATAGACCCGGCCCGACTGGTTGGCGGCATAGAGGCGCCCGCCGTCGACCACCGGATCGCCCGCCAGCGACGAGATGGTCGCGGCGGCAGCGCCGGTGCGGCGCCCCACCGCCGCCGTGGTCCAGGT
>CALEZJ010000110.1 GCA_937927885.1 uncultured Paracoccaceae bacterium
GTGACGTTCCAGCACCAACGCAATCTCGCGCGCTTCGAACTCGGCGACCCGCTCGGCCAGCGTAGCCTTGCCAGGCAGCGCGGTCTCGGTTGCCAGCGCTTCGGTCAGCCCCAGCGCGTGGGCTTCCGCGGCGGCTTTCAATTCGCGGATGTTCCCCGGCCAGGCGCGTTTTTTCAATTGCTGGCGCAGGGCCCAGGGTACCTGTGGGTCGGCCCGGCCATAGCGCCGGGCCGCCAGTTGCGCGTAGTGCAGGAACAACAGCGGAATGTCATCGCCCGCTTCGCGCAAGGTGGGCATGGTCAACACTGTTCCTGCCAGCCGGAAATAGAGATCGGCGCGAAACCCCTCGACCAGCCGCAGATCGGATTTTGTGGTGGCAATCACCCGTATGTCGAGCGCGCGGGGAGAGGCCTCGCCGATGCGCTCGACCTGCCGCTCCTGAAGCACGCGCAGCAGTTTGGCCTGCACGGCGTTGGGCAGGGCTTCGACTTCGTCGAGCATCAGGGTGCCGCCCTGCGCGGCCTCAAGTTTGCCGATCCGACCCGTAGGATCATGCGCCACGGCGCCGGCGACATGGCCGAACAGGATCGTTTCCGCCATTGCCTCGGGCACCGCAGCGCAATTCAGCGCAACGAAAGGCCCACCCTCGCGAGCGCTTTGCGAATGCAGCGCGCGTGCGGCCAGTTCCTTGCCGGTGCCGGTTTCACCAAGGATCACTACGTCGAGGTCGAGCGAGGCCAGCGCGGCGATTCTTTCGCGGACCCGCCGCAGGGCGCGCGACTGGCCAAGGATCTCTTGCCGCGCGCCCTGTGCCAGCACCTGCTGCAGCCGTGCGAGTTCCTGCCGGGTCTTGCGCGCTGCCAGAGCACGTTGCAAGACCGCTAGCAAGTGTCTGGATTCGTAAGGTTTTTCTAGGAAGTCCTCGGCGCCTTCGCGGATTGCCGTCACCGCGTGACCAACATCGCCGTGCCCGGTCAGCATGATGACCGGCAGATCGCTGCCCCGTGCCTTGACCGCGCGCAGCAGCGCCATGCCGTCCATCCCCGCCATGCGCAGATCGGTCAGCAACAGATCACCCGTGCCGTCGGGCAGGGCCAGAAACGCGGTCGCGCTGGTGAATCCCTGCGCCTGATAGCCTGCCGCCATCACCAGATCGCAGATCGCCGCAAGATGGTCACCGTCGTCATCGACCACGCAGATCAGGGGGGTCATCCCACCACCTCGGCGTGGGCAGGGACCAGCGGGAAGGTGACGCTAACCTCGGCGCCCTCGCCCTCGCGCGAGGCAATTGCCAGCGTGCCGCCAAAATCGGTGACGATTGCGCGGCAGATCGACAGGCCTAGCCCCAGCCCCAGCCCTTCGCCGCTGGTCTTGGTCGAGAAGAACGGCTCCTCGATCCGGTCCAGATCGCCGGGGGCTATGCCCGCCCCGGTGTCGGTGAGGCGGATCAGGGCGCGGCCGTCGGACACCCCCAGAAAGAGTGTGATGGCGGCCCCGGGGCGGTTTTCGACCGCATCCAACGCATTGAGCAACAGGTTCACCACCACCTGTTCTATGCGTACCGGTCCCGCGCGCACGCGGACCGGGCTGGCGGGCAGCTCCAGCGCCGGGATCACCCCGACCGCGCGGGCGCGTGGCGTGACCAGTTCCACCGCCGATGTCAGTGGCTGGCGCAGATCAACCAGAACCAGTTGCCCCTGCTCCTTGCGCCCAAAGCTTTTAAGATGCCGCGTGGTGCGCTGCATGCGTCGGATCAACCCGCGTGCGGTATCAAGCCTCGTTCGGGTCGCGGACGCCTCGCCACTCAGCCCCAGTTCGGCAGCAGTCAGTGTCGCCTCCATCGCGGCCAGTGGCTGGCTTATTTCATGGACGATGGCGGTGGACATGCGACCCAGGGCTGCGATCTTTTCCGTATGGATCAGCGCTTCCTGAGCGGAGCGCAGATCAGCCTCGGCCTGACGCCGGGCTTCGACCTCGTGGGCGAGTTCCTCAGTGCGGGCAGTGACCATCGCCTCAAGGCGCGCGGATTGCGACAGCCGCAAGGCCAGGATCTGGCGCCGCTGCTCGATTCCCTGCATGGCGCCCAATGCCGCCAGTGCCAGCACGCCGCACAGGATGGCCCAGCCCCCCGCCACCAGCCACAGGCGCCTGGTCGAGGTCGCGGCGACCACCGTCCAGCCAGTGCCCGGATAGGCCATCCGCCGAGCGGTCCAATCCGCTCCCGTAAGGTCGTGCGCGTCAGTGCTCTCCCCGGCAAGCGGCGCGGCACTTGCAAGGCCCACGCGGTCATAGGCCCGGGTGCGGGCAAGTCGCGCAAGCACCTCGGGCGCCAGTGGATGGAGGGGGCGGTATTGCCAGTCCGGCCTGCCTGAAAGAAACACGATTCCGTCGGCGTCGGCCAGTGCCACATCAACCCCGGCAGCTCGCCAGGTC
This sequence comes from uncultured Paracoccaceae bacterium, assembly GCA_937927885.1. Taxonomy (GTDB): domain Bacteria; phylum Pseudomonadota; class Alphaproteobacteria; order Rhodobacterales; family Rhodobacteraceae; genus Pararhodobacter. Next base: position 2,434 of record CALEZJ010000110.1, read on the forward strand.
TCCTGCAATGGACGCAGGTCCAGCTTGACCGCGAGAACGCCGGTCTCGGACCCAACCTGCACCCGTGTCGACAGGAAATAGCCAGGCACGCCTGTGGTCACACCGATCGCGTAGAACCGCCCGCTGCCAGTCGCCATCGCTTCCTGGAAATAGGGGCGAAAGGCATAGGTTTCGCCCACGAAACTGTCAGGCTGCTCCCAGTTCGAGGCAGCGATGGTCAGGCCCTCGGCGTTCATCAGAAAAATGTCCGCCGCCCCCGCGTGATTGGAAATCCGCGCCAGGTAACGGTTCGCGGCGTCGACCGGACCCGCTCCGGTCAGTGCCAGCCGGATACGCGCATCCTCGGCGGCGATCAGCGGCAATGGGCGAAGGCGTTCGACCTCGGCCTCGATCGAACGCTGGGTCAGCAGCAGTGTCTGGTCCAGTCCCTCGCGCGCGGCGGTGGTGACCGTTTGCAGGGCGATGATCCCGCCCAGACCGGCCACCGCCCCGGCAATCAGCGCCGCGCGCAGGGGGCGAAGGGCGTTCATGCCGGGGCCGGGCCTTGGCGGGCACGCAGCCAGTTCCAGAGCATCAGAGCCAGTAGAACGCAGGCGCCTGCCGCCTCGACGGCCAGCGAGGGGTGAAAGACCGCGATCACCGCTGGCACGATGACCAGACGCCAGAGAGGATCGACCCAGGTGAACAGGAACCCCTCGATGGCGGCGGCGAAGGCTACCAGTGCGATGACGACAATCACCCCTGTGAACAGCACATACCAGAGCTCGCCGCCGGTGATGATGACCGGGTTGAACACCATGAAGGCCGGGATCAGATACAGGCCCTTCGCGAATTTCCAGGCCTGCAGGCTGGTCTGCATCGGATCGGCGCGGGCAATCGCCGCCCCGGCAAACCCAGCCAGCGCGACAGGGGGGGTGACATTGCTGTCCTGAGAATACCAGAACACCACCAGATGCGCGATCAACAGCGGGATGCCAAAGGTCTGGTTCAGCGCGGGCCCCACCAGCACGATCAGCACGATATAGGCGGCGGTCACCGGCAGCCCCAGCCCCAGCACCAGGCTGGCGATCAACACGAAGATCAGCGCCAGCACCAGGTTGTCCCCCGCCAGCGCGATCATCATCGAGCCGAATTTCAGCCCCAGACCGGTCAGCCCGACGACACCGACGATGATCCCCGCCACCGCGCAGGCGACCGAGACGGCAACCGCATTGCGCGCACCCAGCTCCAGAGCCTTCAGAACCAGTGACAGACCGCGCAGGCAGGCCTCTCCCAGCTCGCCAGGGGTCAATCCCTTCGCCCACAGTGCCCAGAGCGCGCGCAAACCGGTCACCGCCAGCACCGACACGATGGCCCAGAACCCCACCCGCATCGGCGAGATGTTGTTGACCAGCAGCCACACGAGCACCACCAGCGGCACGACGAATTGCCAGCCCGCGCGCAGAACATCGCGCACCACCGGCAATTCGCTGGCTGGCAGGCCGCGCATGCCCGCCTTCATCGCCACCAGGTGGACGAAAAGGTAGACCGTACCCAGATACAGGATTGCCGGAAAGATCGACACCAGCACGATGTCGACATAAGGCACGTTGGTGTATTCCGAAATCAGGAAGGCACCGGCGCCCATCAGCGGCGGTGTGATCTGGCCGCCTGTCGAGGCTGCCGCCTCGATCCCGCCGGCCTGCGCCGGCTTGTAGCCGAGGCGCTTCATCAACGGGATGGTGAAGGTCCCCGTGGTGACAACATTGGCAATTGCCGAGCCCGAAATGGACCCCATCCCCGCGGAGGCCAGCACCGCCGCCTTGGCCGGACCACCCGCCTTGCGTCCCGTTGCCGCAAAAGCGAGGTCGATGAAGAACTTGCCCGCGCCGGTTACCTCCAGAAAGGCCCCGAACAGGACGAACATGAAGACATAGGTCGCGGCGACGCCCAGCGGCAGGCCAAAGATCCCTTCCTGGCCCAGATACAGCTGCGAGACGACGCGGTCCACGCTGGCGCCGCGGTGGGCGAGGATGCCTGGCATCCAGTCACCCAGCGCGGGAAGGGCCCCGCGCCGACCGGCAAAGGCGTAGAGGATCGCCACCGTCCCGATCACCGTCATTCCCAGCCCTACGACGCGGCGACTGGCTTCGAGGACCGCGATGATACACAGGATGCCGACCCAGATATCCACGCGCGCCCAATTCCCGGCGCGGTCGATGATCGCATCGAGATTCCACGCGAGGTAGAAGGCGACATAGAACCCCAAAGCCGCCATCGCCCCGTCGATCAGCCAGCCCAGCGGGCCGCGTTTTCGCCCGTTGCCCCAGACCGGAAAGATCAGGAAACACAGCACCAGCACAAAGCCCAGATGGATCGAGCGCTGGTAGAACAGCCCAAGCGGTCGCACCCCAGCCGAATAGAGTTGGAACAGCGACATGGTGATGGCGATCAGCGCAATCAGCCAGAGAATCCAGCGCGGGTTGACGGGATTGATCGGGGCGGCGGGGTCATGCATGGCGGTCCCGTAGCGTTCGAGGAATGGGGTATCAGGGGTCAAGCCGCAGGATCACGCGGCCTGTATCAGGGGGCAGGGGCAGGGCAAGGGTCCCGAAGGGGTCCGGCATCAGCCGGTGCGCAACCGCCGCAGAACCGACACGCAGGATCAGGCCATCCGGCAGGGCGTCGTCGATACCCTCGATCCAGTACCCTCCGCGCGGGTCTGACCGCATCCGCCCCCGGCCCGGAACCTCGCCCAGACCGGCGGCGGCATCGTGCAGATAGCTGCGCCGCAGGATCAATGCGCCCGCCTCGGCATCGAGACAGTCGGCCACCAGCCCACCGGTGACCGAATGGTTCCAGACCAGACAGACCGGCAGCGGATGTGTGGTCAGACGCCGGTCACCGGCCCAGACCGCCAGTTCCTGCGCGCTCAGTGGCAGGGCCGCCACGCACAGCGTGACGGCCGCGACCAGCTTACGGGCGCTGATGGTCCTGCACCGCCGCACCGACCTCCTCCAGATAGCGCAGCGCGCCGGGGTGGAACGGGATCGGCGTCGAATCGACGGTAAAGCCCACCGTGGTGTCATTCGCCGCCGGGTGCACCGCGATCAGTTCGGCGACATTCTCGAACATCGCCTTGGTGATCGAATAGGCCAGATCGTCGTCCATGTCGGCGTGCACGATCAGCACATTGGGCGTCGAGATCGTTGCGACACCCTCTGTCATGCCGTCATAGGTGCCCGCGCGCAACGTGTAGGGGGCAAAGGTCGGTTCAACGGCGATTGCTGCAGCGGCCTCGTCGCCGCCAATGGGCACGATGCGAATGGCACGGGTTGCGGCAAGGTTCATGATCGACGAAGTGGGCGGTCCCACACTCCAGAACCCGGCGACGATCACCCCGTCGCGCAGGGCGTCGGCGGTTTCGTTGAAGTTCAGCCGCTGCGGCGAGAAATCGTCGTAGGTGATGCCATTGGCTGCCAGGATCATCTGCGCCGAGACCTCGGTGCCCGAACCGGGCGCGCCGACCGAAACTGCCTGCCCGCGCAGGTCGGCCAGGCTGGTGATACCGGAATCGGCCAGGGTCACCAGTTGCACCGCATTGGGATAGATGGAAGCCAGCGCGCGCAGTTCCGTCACCGCGGCCCCGTCATAGCGCCCAGATCCGGTAAAGGCCGCATAGACCGTATCGGCCAGCGCGAGCGCCATGTCGCTGTCTCCACGCTGGATCAGCGCGACGTTTTCAACCGAGGCGCCGGTCACTTCGACCGAAGCGGTATAGCCCTCGACATGCCGTCCGATCACTTCCGCCAAACCACCCCCGTAAGGGTAATAAACACCACCCGTGCCACCTGTGGCGATCGACAGTTCCTCGGCCTGGGCGAGACTGCCCAGCAACATCAGTCCGGCCGTGACGGGCGCCAGCAGGGCGCCGCGATGGAATTTCGACATTGGTTCCTCCCGTTTCGTGTCTTGACTGGCCTCTTGCCCCGCTCTCCACGGGGTCCCGATAGTTAACCCGAGGATCATGGAACCAGAACGCCCGTTTCGCAACCGCCCCGGAATGCGTCGCAAGGATCCGCCATCCGCCGGGCAGGATTCTGCGCGTGGAGAGCGCCGAGGGAGGGACAGGCTGGTGAAGCGTTGCCACAACAAGCGTTGACACAACAAGCCTTGCCATGACAACGTGTGAGTCGTCCGCGAGGCTGTGCGCGGGCCTGCCGCCATGCGGGGCAGTGGGAGGACACGGCCAAGGGAGAGTTCCATGAGACCATTCATCGCCCTTCTGGCGGCGACGGCGCTGGCGCCGGTGACCGCCCTTGCGCAGGAGGCCTACCGCGTCGGCCTCAGCGGCGCGCTGACCGGCCCCGCCGCCGGTAGCTATGCCCCGGCCATCGAGGGCCTGCAGCTTTATATCGAACGTCTGAACGCCGCGGGCGGGATCGACGGTCGCCCGGTCGAACTGATCGTTCTCGATGATACCGGCGAGCCTTCGCGCGGGGCGACGAACTCGCGTCGTCTGCTGGGGCAGGAGCGCGTGAGCCTGATGATCAACGCCAGCCTCTCGTCAACTTTCGCGCCGATGATCGCAGATGCGCAGCGCGCCGGTGTGCCGCTCTTGTTCGCGTCGTCGGCCTGCCCGGCCGAGGTCTATCCGCCTGCGCAGCCGCTCTTGTATTGCTCGACCGCCTTTGCCGCGCGCTATGACAGCCGCGCCACGCTGGATTTCGTGCAAGAGCAGGCCGGCACCGACATCGACCTCGGCCTCGTCGCCATGGCCATCCCGCTGTCGCGCGGGGAGATCGAGGCGGCCGAGGGACTGGCACGCGAGGCATGCGGCCGCACGCGCCCACCATCGTGCCGCCGCCCACCGCCGATTACACGCCGTTTGCCACCTCGATCCAACAGGCCGGTGCTGACTGGGTATATGCTTGGGCGCCCTGGGTGACGCAGGTGCGCACGGTCGAGGCGCTGCGCCGTCTGGGTTGGGAGGGCAACTATATCGCCTGGGGCCATATCGAGGCCGAGGGGGAACTGGCCCGTCTGCGGGATGCGAACCTCTATGCTATCGGGGCGAACTCGCTGTTTTCGGAAAACCTGCCGGTGCATCAGGACATCAGGGCCGCTGCTGCCGGTTCGACCTATCCCGCCGACCAGATGGCCGAAGGCTGGATTGCTGGTATGGTTGTCGAGGCCGCGCTGCGGGCGGCGGGCTGGCCCGCGGATGGCGCTGCGGTAAATGCGGCGATGCAGGGTCTGAATGTCGACACGCAGGGGCTGCGCGGAGGGCCGATCCAGTTCACCGCCGACAACCATTTCCGCGCGACGCAGTACTATCGTGTCTATCGCTGGAACGGCGAGGCGGTCGAGGTCGTGCGCGACTGGCAGGCCTATTCGGTCGAGTGAGCCCATGCAACTGATCGTCAACATCGTTGTCCTGACGTCCATCTA
>CALEZJ010000111.1 GCA_937927885.1 uncultured Paracoccaceae bacterium
CTTCTGCAACCCGCGTCGGCGGCACTCGAAACTAGGCTACACCAGCCCCATGGAGTTCGAAGCCCGCGACATGCTAGCTTAACAGGCTGTCCACGAAACCGGCAGCAGCTCAATGACAGCCAGATTGCCGCAAGCTTGACTGCGATCAGCAGCGAAACGAGGCTGGCATTCTGAGCCGTGGTGTGCGGCATGGTGCCACCCCCTTCGGGGTCAGTAATCGAAGGGGTCTCGAATGATCGGGCAGGTCATGCAATGTCCGCCGCCCCGGCCCCGGCCCAGTTCGGAGCCGTCGATGGTGACGACCTCGATCCCGGCCTTGCGTAGCAGGGTGTTGGCATAGGAGTTGCGGTCATAGGCAAAGACCACGCCGGGCGAGGCGCAGACGAGGTTCGCGCCGCTGTCCCATTGCGTGCGTTCGCGCATGTAATCGTCGCCTCCGGTTTCAACCACACGCAGTTCCCGCAGGCCAAGCGCCTCGCGCACGGTCTCGATCAGCCCGCCCTTGTCTCTGGTCAGCTCCAGCCCGCCCTTGCCATCGGGGCGATACGAGAAACACTCGATGGTGTTGACGATGTCGGGATAGATCAGCACGCAATCGTGGTCGGCAAAGGTGAACACCGTGTCCAGATGCATCGCCGCACGCAGCTTGGGCATGGCCGCGATGATGACCCGTTCGGCCCCGCCATTCGCAAACAGCGCCGCCGCAAGTTGGCTGATTGCCTGACGTGAGGTCCGCTCGCTCATCCCGATCAGGACATTGCCCTTGCCGATGGGCATCACGTCGCCCCCCTCCAGCGAGGCGAGGCCCCAATCCTGCGTCGGATCGCCCCACCAGACATTCACCTTGCCCGCGAAATCGGGGTGAAAGCGATAGATGGCGGTCGTCAGGATGGTTTCTTCGCGACGGGCCTCCCAGAACAACGGGTTCAGGGTGACACCGCCATAGATCCAGCAGGTCGTGTCGCGTGTATACAGCGTGTTCGGCAGCGGCGGCAGCAGGTATTCGTTGACGCCCGCCGCGTCGCGGATCAGGGCCAGCGTCTCGCCGCCGATGGTTTCGGGGAATTCATAGGTGGACAGTCCGCCGATCAGCGTTTCGGCAAGGTCGCGGTCGCCAAGCCCGTCCAGATAGGATCGCACCTCGTCGACGAAGCCCAACCCGATGTTGTTGGGCACCACCTGATGGTCCAGGATCCAGGCCCGCGCCTCTGGCAGAGCGATGGTCTGGGCCAGCAGGTTGTGCATCTCGACCACGTCGATGCCGCGGTCGCGCATCTTGGTCATGAAGTCGAAATGGTCGCGCTTGGCCACGTCGACCCACAGCACGTCGTCAAACAGCAGCCGGTCGCAGTTCGAGGGCGTCAGCCGCTTGTGGGCCCGGCCTGGCGCGCAGACCATGACCTTGCGCAGCCGGCCGACCTCGGAATGGACGCCAAGGGTTTCAGTCTCGCTCATCGTATCTCTCCCAAGGTCAGATGGTGATGTAGCCGGTGGCGAGCAACCAGATGCCCAGCAGGCAGCCCAGCATCGCCAGAGCGAACAGCGCCAGGTCGATACCGCGCGGGAACCAGGACTTGCCCTGTTCGCTGCGTGCCCAAAGAAACAGCGCGGTTCCGGGGCCGTAAAGGATCGCCGACAGCAGCAGGAATTCAAGCCCGGCGGCAAAGATCAGGAAGGTGGTATAGGCCAGCGCTATCGTGGCAATGACCATATCGCGGCTGCGGTCGCCGGGCTGACCCTGATAAGTCTCGCCCCGCCAGACCAGCAGGAAGGCATAGCCTGCGACCAGCAGGAACGGAATCAGCGCCATCACGCTGGTCAGGTTCAGCATCAGCGAAAAGGCGTCCTGCGACCAATAGGTGCTGATGACGAACAGCTGCACCACGATATTTGTGGCCCAAAGTGCATTGGCCGGCACCTTGTTGGCGTTTTCATGTGCGAACACGCGGGGCATGTCGTCGGCCTTAGCGGCGATCGACATGACCTCGGCGCAGATCAGCGACCAGGCCAGATAGGCGCCCAGCACCGAAACCAGCAGGCCGACGCTGACAAAGACCGCGCCCCAGGGGCCGACGACCGATTCCAGCACCGCCGCCATCGACGGCTGGCGCATGCCCGCGATATCGACGCGCGGCAGCGCGCCATAGGGTAGCAGCGTGACCAGCACCATCAGCGTGGTCACGGCGGCAAAGCCCAGCAGGGTGGCGCGGCCGATATCTTCGCGCCGCTTGGCATAGCGGGAATACACGCTCGCCCCCTCGATCCCCAGGAAGACGAAGACGGTGACCAGCATGGTGGCACGGACCTGTTCGAACAGGCTGGCCTGCGGCATCCCCTCTCCGCCCCAGAAGTTGGCGCTGAACATGTCGAAGCTGAAGGCAAAGAACATGATCAGGATGAAGGCCAGGATCGGCACGATCTTGGCGATGGTCACGACTGTGTTGATGAAGGTCGCCTGCTGGATGCCGCGCAGGATCACGAAATGAAACAGCCAGATCCCGACCGAGGCGACCAGGATGGCCATGACCGTATTCCCGTCCCCGAACACCGGAAAGAATGCGCCCAGCGTCGATTTGATCAACACCCAATAGGACACGTTGCCGATGCAGGATCCCATCCAATAGCCAAAGGCCGACAAATAGCCCGGATAATCACCGAAGCCCGCCTTGGCATAGGCATAGACCCCCGCATCCAGATCCGGCTTGCGCTGTGCCAGAAACTGAAAGACGCGGGCCAGAGTATACATGCCACAGCCCGCGATGACCCATGCGATCATTGCCCCGAAAGGTCCGGTGGCGATGCCGAAGGTGCGTGGCAATGAAAAGATGCCGGAACCCACCATCGAGCCGATGACCATCGCCGTCAGCACCGGCAGGGCCAGTTTTCCCGCTGTGGATTTAACAGAGACTCCGGTGCCGGACATAGGATCAACCCCTTGCGAAACCGCGGAAATTCTCAGAAATTCAATTGATGATTTCAGTCCCGAGGCGAGTTGGCAAGTTTTTTCTGCCTCGGTTCTGCCGGAAGGACCCGATGCCAGATCAAATACTGTGGCGACAGGCATGAAAAGACGTTGCCAGCCCAACCCGTGCCGCGTAACCATGGACGGATGCAGGTCAGTTGCAGGTCTTTCACGCGAGGCGCGACGATGAGCCGCAAGGACAGGATGCACAACCTGTCTCTTATACAC
>CALEZJ010000112.1 GCA_937927885.1 uncultured Paracoccaceae bacterium
GAGCGCCTCACAGCGTGCCTGCAGGATGTTGAGCATCTGCTTGCGGCCGATGCCGGCAAAGCCATGCCCACCCGAAACCGTCCTTTCGGTCCCGCGCACCACGGCGATGTCGTCCCAATAGGCGAAATGGCTGCGGATCGCGTCGGTGGATGCGGGGTCGTTCTTCTGCATCCGGCCCAGCGCATCGTCCGACAGCACCACGCCCCAGCCAAAGGTGTCATTGGCACGGTTGCGTTCCAGCACCGTCACCTGATGCGACGGGTCGCGCAGCTTCATCGAAATCGCAAAGTAAAGGCCCGCCGGGCCGCCGCCGAGGCACAGAATCTTCATCGCCACCCTCCATCGCTGGGGAGAGCGTCGCATCCGGCGCAAATCTTTTCAAGCTTAAAATTTCTAGTTTGAAGCTTTGCCGGTCATCCCTCGGGCACCGGCGCCCAGAGGACCGCATCGATGCGCGGCGCCCCGGTGGCCAGCATCACCAGCCGTTCGAAGCCCAGCGCGATCCCGCTCGCCGGGGGCATCAGGGCAAGGGCGGCGAGGAAATCCTCGTCCAGGGGATAGGTCTCGCCGTACACGCGAAATTTCTCGTCCATCTCGGCCTGAAAGCGGCGGCGCTGTTCGGCGGGATCGGTCAACTCGCCAAACCCGTTCGCCAGTTCGACCCCGCAGGCATAGACCTCGAAGCGTTCGGAAAAGCGTGCATCATCCGGGCAGCGGCGGGCAAGCGCGGCCTCGGCGGCGGGGTAGCGGTCCAGGATCGTGATGCGCCCGTGGCCCAGATGCGGTTCGACCCGGGCCACCAGAACCCGGCTGAACAGGTCGGACCAGGTGTCATCCGCCGCCACCCTCAGGCCCGCCGCCGCCACCTGCGCCGCCAGCGCATCGCGCATCGGCGTGCCATCGGCGGACAGCGTCGCGGCCAGATCGATCCCGGCGTGGCGCTGGAACGCCTCGGCCACCGAAAGGCGCTCGGCCTCGGCCACGGCGTCGCAGGTCGCCTCGCGGTAGCGCAGCAGGGGTGCGCCGGTTTGTGCCAGCGCGAGTCGGATCAGCGCGACGGTATCGGCCATCAGGACCTCGTAACCCTGCCCCACCCGATACCATTCCAGCATGGTGAATTCCGGCGAATGCAGCGGCCCGCGTTCGCGGTTGCGCCAGACATGGGCAAAGGCAAAGATCCGGTCCTCGCCCGCCGCCAGCAGCTTTTTCATCGCGAATTCCGGCGAGGTGTGCAGATACATCCGCCTTGCCTGCCCGTCGTTGCCGATCGCCTCGCTGGCGAAGGCGTGCAGATGCGCCTCGTTGCCCGGGCTGGTCTGCAGGCCTGCGGGATCGACCTCGGTAAAGCCCTGCGCCTCGAGCCAGTCGCCGAGGCGGCGGCGGATGCGGTTGCGCGCGCGCAGCAGGTCGCGGCGGTCGGCGTGGCGGGTGGGATGCCACCAGGACAGGGGGTTTTGTGCCATTTCGGGCGGCTTTCGTCTGGAAATCACGGCCAAGATGCGCTAGGCGCGGTGCAATCCGGCCCAACCCCGCCGCGCCTAACCCAGGGCGGGGGCCACTGCAATCAGGAAGTCCCGCATGAAAGTCATCGCCTCATCGCTGCGCAAGGGCAACGTCGTCGACATGGACGGCCGCCTCTATGTCGTGATCTCGGCCGCCAATTTCCACCCCGGCAAGGGCACGCCGACGACCAGCGTCGACATGCGCCGCATCTCGGACGGCGTGAAGGTCAGCGAGCGCTGGAAGACCACCGACCAGGTGGAAAAAGCCACTGTGGACGAGCGCGAATACGATTTCCTCTATGAGGACGGCGAAGGCTTCCACTTCATGGAGCCCGAGACCTATGAACAGGTCGCGGTCAGCCCCGACGTTGTCGGCGACGGCAAGGTCTATCTGGAAGAGGGGATGCGCTGCTACCTCAAGACCCATGAGGGCGTCGCCATCGCCATCGAATACCCCCAGAAGATCACCGTCGAAATCGAAGTGACCGAGCCGGTGGTCAAGGGGCAGACGGCCTCGTCGTCCTACAAGCCCGCGACCACCACCAAGGGCCTGCGCGTCATGGTCCCGCCGCATATCGGCGCGGGCACCCGCATCGTCATCAACACCGATGACGACAGCTATGTGGAACGCGCCCGCGACTGATGGTTCAGGCGGAACGAGCGGGGGCCGGGCGTTAGTGTCCGGCCCTTTTCGTTTGGCGGCGTTCAGGCGACGGTGAATGCGGCCTCGATCGCCACGGGAAAGTTGACCGAACGGGCGATGAAGCAGACCTTGTGGATCTCGTGGTGGATCGCCTCGGCGCGTGTCAGGTCAGCGCCCGGTTTGACGATGATGCGCGGGCGAAGGGTGGCGCGCAGGAACCGCCCTGCCCCACCGCGCCCCACCTCGCCGATGCCCTCGGGCGTGTCCTCGTAGGCGGTGACCACGATCCCTGCCTCGGCGGCCAGATGCAGATACCACAGCATGTGACAGCCGCTGAGCGCCGACAGGAGCAGGTCCTCGGGGTTCATCAGCCCCGAATTGCCGCCCAGCAGCGGGTCATTCGAGCAGGGAATCGGCGGCTTGCCCGAGACCGTCACCTGCCAGTCGCGCGTATAGGCGCGGTAATGCGCGGTCCCCTGCCCGGTGTTGCCGGTCCATTCGATGTGGCTGGAATAGGTGTGGTTGCTCATGTCCCCCCCAGGGCCTGCATCACCAGCGAGGCGGCGATGGCCCACATCACCGCACCGATCAGCGCCTCGACCACCACCCAGGCGCCGGGGCGCGCCAGCAAGGGCGCAAGGAACCGCGCGCCGTAGCCCAGCGCCGCGAAAAAGGTCAGCGATGACAGAACCGCCCCCAGCCCGAACGTCCATTCCTGCGGCGCATATTGCGCCGACAGCGCGCCCAAGAGCGCCAACGTGTCCAGATAGACATGCGGATTGAGCCAGGTCAGCGCGAGGCAGGTCAGCACGACGCGCGCCAGCGGCACCTCGGTCCCGGCATCGGCGGCAAGCGCCGCACCGCCCCTGAACGCCGCGCGAAACCTCAGCGCGCCGTAGACCGTCAGGAACCCAACCCCACCCCACAGCATGACCGGGACCAGCCAGGGCAGCGCCGCGGCGGCGGTCGAAAACCCGGCCACGCCCAGGACGATCAGCACCGCATCCGACACCGCGCAGAGCGCCACCACGACGCCCACATGCTGCCGCCTGAGGCCCTGTCGCAGCACGAAGGCGTTCTGCGCGCCAATCGCCGCGATCAGGCTGAGGCCCGACAGGAAACCCGCCAGCGCGGCGCTCATGCCGCCGCCCTCTCGCGCCACCAATCCTGCACCCGCAGCGCCCAATAGGTGCCCTGCGCCACCGCCAGCCCCGCCGCGCCACCGGCCCAGGTCAGCCCATAGGGCGCAAACAGCGCGATGCGGTCCGATGTGCCCAGGATCGCCTCGGCGGTCACCGTCCCCGCAATCGCAGTCGTGTTCAGGCCATGGCCGCCAAAGGCCGTGCAATGCCAGACGCCGGGCTGCAACTGCCCCACCTGTGGCATGCGGTGCGTGGCGTAGGCCATCAGGCCGGACCAGGCGAGTTCGATCTTCAGCGCCTGAAGTTGCGGATAGGTGCCGACCATCTGCGCCGTCAGTTCGCGGGTGATCCCGTCGGGATTGGCGGCGCGGGTGGTGATCCTCCCGCCCCACAAGAGGCGCGCGCCGCCCTCGACCAGCCGGTAGTAATCGCTGGCGCGACGGTCGTCGCCGATCGCCATGCGGGTGCGGATCGCGCTGGCCAGAAGATCGGGCGCGGATTGCGACATCATCACATAGGTGGCGATAGGCATCATGGCGCGGCGCAGCGCGGGCACGACGGGGCCGGTGTAACCCCCGGTCGCAAAGACAACGTTCGCCGCCTCGACACGGCCCCGCGCCGTGGTCAGCACCTTGATCGGAGGGGCAAGATCGGCGCCGGTGACCGCGCTGCCCTCGACAATGACGCCGCCCAGCGCCTCGATCCCCCGCGCCAGCCCGCGCAGGGTGTTCAAGGGATGGATGTGGAAGCCCGCGCGCTCCTCCAGCCCGTGCAGGTAGCGATTGGTCACCACCCGCTCGCGGATCGCGGCGCGGTCGAGATAGGGCATCTCGGGCGTCGCCTGCGCGCGCAGATCGTCGCCCCGGTCGAACCGGCGCAGCCGCAGGATGCCGGGGACCGGATCGGCGCCGGGGATTGCCAGATCGGCAATCGCGGCGCGCATGATCTCGACCCCTTCGGCCGAAAGGGCCTGCAATGCGTCGGCGTGGGCGGCGCCCACCCGGCGGCGGATCAGCCCGGCACCGCTGGCAAACCCGTCCGAGACAAAGCCGCCGTTTCTTCCCGAAGCGCCATACCCCACCGAATGGCTTTCCAGCAGCACCACCCGCGCGCCGCCGCGCGCCAGTGTCAGCGCGGTGAAAAGGCCGGCAAAGCCGCCGCCCACCACGGCCACATCGGCGCGGTGGGTTCCGGTCAGGACAGGGCGCTCGCCCTGATCGGCCAGCGTGCGGCTGTAGAACGTATCGGGATAATGCATCGACGGGCGCCCCTGCTGTTT
>CALEZJ010000113.1 GCA_937927885.1 uncultured Paracoccaceae bacterium
CATGGTCTTCGCGCTCAGTGCGGTGGTGGTCGTGGCCCTGTTGCTGTTTTCCGGCATGGGTCTGGAAACCGCGATGATCTTTGCCATTGCCGCGCTGACCAACACCGGCCAACTGGTGCAGGTCGCGGGCGAAGCACCGCTCTACTGGTTCCTGCTCAGCGATCCCGCCCGGGCGATCCTGGCACTTGCGATGATTCTCGGGCGGCGCGAAATCCTGGTGCTGCTGGCCGCGATCCTGGACCGTTCGCGCCGCGCCTGAGGCCGCCCGACGCACCAGACCCGCAGAAAGGTGCCGTAAACTGCTGATATGCGGTATGATTTGCACTGGCATCTTGCCCGGCGTGCCGTCATACTCGCCGCTCAGGGAGTGACTGCGCCAGCCGCAGAGCTGCGTGGGCCTATAACAAAAGGCAATATGACAATGGCCGTCGACAAACAGAATTTGCAGGATGCGTTCCTCAATCATGTTCGCAAGAACAAGATCCCGGTCACGATCTTCTTGATCAACGGCGTCAAGCTGTTGGGCATGATCACCTGGTTCGACAATTTCTGCGTGCTGCTGCGCCGCGAGGGGCAGAGCCAGCTGGTCTACAAGCATGCGATCTCGACGATCATGCCGGGGCAGCCGATCGCGCTTTACAACGGCGAAGAGTGACGGCGACGCGTGACGGCGGGGCGGCAAGGCGCGTGGCGGGGGGTGGCCCGTGACGATTGACGTAAACGAACTTGGCGGGGCAGGCGGCGGGCGGCGCCAGCGTGCCCTGGTCCTGCATCCTGACATTCGTGGTGCGGGCGGGCTGCGCAGCGCCGAATCCGGCCTTGCCGAAGCCTTGGCGCTGGCCGAGGCGCTGCCCGCCGTATCCGTCAGCGGCGGTCTGGTGGTGCGTCTGGCGCGGGCGCATCCGGGGATGTTGTTCGGCTCGGGCAAGGTGGCCGAACTGAAGGCGCGCATCGAGGCCGACGAGATCGAACTGGTGCTGGTCGACGGGCCGGTGACGCCAGTGCAGCAGCGCAACCTGGAAAAGGAATGGGGCGTCAAGCTTCTCGACCGCACGGGCCTGATTCTGGAGATCTTTGCCGACCGCGCCCGCACCCGCGAGGGGGTCTTGCAGGTGGAACTGGCGGCGCTCAGTTATCAGCGCACGCGGCTTGTGCGGCCCTGGACCCATCTTGAACGCCAGCGCGGCGGCTTCGGTTTTGTCGGCGGACCCGGCGAGACACAGATCGAGGCCGACCGACGCGCCATCGACGATCAGGTGATCCGGCTCAAGCGACAGCTTGACAAGGTGGTGAAAACCCGCGAATTGCACCGCGCCGCCCGCCGTCGCGTCCCCTATCCGCTGGTCGCGCTGGTGGGCTATACCAATGCTGGAAAATCCACGCTGTTCAACACCTTGACCGGTGCCGACGTCCTGGCCAAGGACATGCTGTTCGCCACGCTCGACCCGACGATGCGGGCGGTGACGCTGCCCGGCGGGCTGCAGGTGATCCTGTCGGACACGGTGGGGTTCATTTCGGACCTCCCGACGCAACTGGTCGCAGCCTTTCGCGCCACGCTGGAAGAGGTGCTGGAGGCCGACCTGATCCTGCATGTGCGCGACATCGCGCATCCCGAGACCGAGGCGCAGGCGCAGG
>CALEZJ010000114.1 GCA_937927885.1 uncultured Paracoccaceae bacterium
CCTGCCCAATGCGCGCGGGCCCCTGATCGTCGATTTCTGCCTGCGCATCGGCTATACGACGATCCTTCTCGGCACGCTCGGCTTCTTCGGCCTCGGCGTCTCGCCCGAGAGCCCCGACTGGGGCTCGACCATCAACGCCGGCCGCCGCTTGCTGACCGTCTACCCGCACCCCGCCCTCGTCCCCGCCCTCTCGCTGATGAGCCTCGTTCTGGGCCTCAACCTGCTGGCCGACGGCCTGCGCGAAGAAAGCCTCAAGGATTGATCGATGAACACATATGCGACCTCTATGGCGACTGCGATGCTGTTCTCGATGGCGAACTTCGCCCAGGCGCAGGCTATTTCGGGCGATCCGTCCCAATCTAATTGTTACAACGTCATGAGACTTGAAAACCTGTCCGGTGACCCGGCCATCCGGGCGTTGCGGCTTCGGCTGGAGGGGTGGTTGCACGGGTATTATGACGCCCTTGTTGCCGTCGAGGGCGACAGGCTTGGCCCGGTCTTTGTCGCCATCGGTGCCGATGGCTTCGCCACCATGGTACGCCAGCGTTGCACCGAAACCAATTACGCAGGCGCGATCCGTGACTTGGTTGACGGGATGATGCGCGAAATTCGTGAAGCCCTTCCCGCCGAATGATGCCAAACTCCGCGCGCCCCCTCACCTTGCCCAGAATACTCCACGGGGGTCCGGGGGTGTGAAACCCCCGGTCCCGGCCTGCCACAGGAGCCGACCATGACCACCTGGACCCCGGACCAACCCATCCTCGAAATCGAGAATCTCTCGATCTCCTTCTTCACCCGCCTGCGCGAAATCCCGGCGGTGATGGATTTTTCCTGCCGCGTCATGGCGGGCGAGGCGATGGGGCTGGTGGGCGAATCCGGCTGCGGCAAATCCACCGTCGCGCTGGCGGTGATGCGCGATCTCGGGGTGAACGGCCGCATCGTCGGCGGCTCGATCAGGTTCAAGGGCCGCGATCTGACCCGCATGGGTGCGACCGAATTGCGCGCCATCCGGGGTTCGGAAATCGCCATGATCTATCAGGAGCCCATGGCGTCCCTGAACCCCGCCATGACCATCGGTGCGCAACTGGCCGAAGTGCCGATGATCCACCGCAACATGCCGCGCGCCGAGGCCCTGAAACTGGCGCGCCAGCTGGTGGCCGATGTGCGCCTGCCCGACCCCGACCGCATCCTGAACGCCTATCCGCATCAACTGTCAGGCGGCCAGCAGCAGCGCATCGTCATCGCCATGGCGTTGATGTCGCGCCCGGCGCTGCTCATCCTCGACGAACCCACCACCGCGCTCGACGTGACGGTCGAGGCCGGGATCGTCGATCTGGTCAACGACCTCGCCGCGAAATACGGCACCTCGATGCTGTTCATCAGCCACAACCTCGGGCTGGTGATGGAGGTCTGCGACCGCATCACCGTGATGTATTCCGGCGAGGCGGTGGAAACCGGCGCGGTGACCGAGGTTTTCGACACCATGCGCCACCCCTATACGCAGGCGCTGTTCCGTTCGATCCCGCTCCCCGGCGCCGACAAGACCACGCGGCCCCTGCGTGCCATCCCGGGCAATTTCCCGCTGCCGCACGAACGCCCCAAGGGCTGCAATTTCGGGCCCCGCTGCGACTATTTCACCGATGGGCTCTGCAATGGCGCCGATATCCCCATGCGCCCCGTCCCCGGTGCTGAACGGCACGCCAGCCGCTGCCTGCGCTTTGACGACATCGACTGGGACGCCCCGATGCAGGCAAGCGTGACACAGGAACGCGCGCCGGTGGGCGAGGTGGTGCTGCGCATGGATGATGTGCGCAAATACTACAGCGTCGGCGCGTCGGCCCTGTTCAAGGGGGGCGATCCCAAGGTGGTCAAGGCCAACGAGACGCTCAGTTTCGACGCCCGCGAGGGCGAGACGCTGGCGATCGTCGGCGAATCCGGCTGCGGCAAGTCGACCTTTGCCAAGGTGCTGATGGGGCTCGAAACCGCGACCTCGGGCAAGATCATGCTCTTTGACGAGAACGTGCAATCCACCCCGATCCAGGCGCGCAACACCGATACGGTGTCCTCGCTCCAGATGGTGTTCCAGAACCCGTTCGACACGCTGAACCCGTCGATGACCGTCGGCCGCCAGATCATCCGCGCGCTGGAAATCTTTGGCGTGGGCGACAGTGATGCCGCGCGGCATCAGCGCATGCTGGAACTTCTGGATCTGGTGAAACTGCCGCGCGCTTTCGCCGACCGCATGCCGCGTCAGCTTTCGGGTGGGCAGAAACAGCGCGTCGGCATCGCGCGCGCCTTTGCGGGCAATGCCAAGGTGGTGATCGCGGATGAGCCCGTGTCGGCCCTCGATGTCTCGGTTCAGGCGGCGGTGACGCAACTCCTGATGGACATCCAGCGCGAGCATGGCACGACACTTCTGTTCATCAGCCATGACCTGAGCATCGTGCGCTATCTCAGCGACCGGGTGCTGGTGATGTATCTTGGCCATGTGGTGGAACTGGGCACGACGGATCAGGTCTTCGCGCCGCCCTATCACCCCTATACCGAGGCGCTGTTGTCGGCGGTTCCCATCGCCGACACCAGCATCGTCAAGAACCGGATCGTGCTGGAAGGCGACATTCCCTCGGCGGTCAATCCACCGCCCGGTTGCCCGTTCCAGACCCGCTGTCGCTGGAAATCGCAGGTGGCGGGGGGGCTGTGCGAACGCGAGATGCCGCCGATGGTCACGCTGGCCGAGGGGCACCAGATCAAATGCCACCTCTCGGTCGAGGTTCTGTCGCGGATGGAGCCGGTCTTTCGGCAGGCCGCCGAATAGGGCCACAGGACAGGCAAGGGAAAAGGGGGCCGCGAGGCCCCCTTTCGTCACCGTCCCCGGATGCGCGGGTCCAGCGCGTCGCGCAGCCCGTCACCGATATAGTTCACGCTCAGCACCGTCAGCGAGATCAGGATGCCCGGCACCATCGAGCGCGACGGGTAATCCTGCAGGTAATCCACCCCATCCGCCACCAGACGGCCCCAGGTGGGGAAATCCGGCGGAAAGCCCATGCCCAGAAAGCTCAGGGCGCTTTCGGTGATGATCGCAGTGGCGATCATCAGCGTGGCCGAGACCATCACCGGCGACAGCACGTTGGGCAGGATGTGGCGCACGATCAGCCGCCGGGGAGGCGTGCCGATCGACCGCGCGGCCAGCACATACTCGCGCTCTTTCAGCGCCAGCACGTCGCCGCGCACCACCCGCGCCGTGCGCATCCACGAGGTCAGCGCGATGGCGGTCACGATCATCAGGAACATTCCCACCTCGACCCCGAACAGCGCCGACAGCCGCTCGCGGAACAGCATCGACATCACCAGCAGGATCGGCAGCAGCGGCAGGGCCAGAAAGAGGTCGGTCAGCCGCATCAGCACCCCGTCGGCGCGGCGGAAATAACCCGCCACCACCCCGATCAGCGTGCCGAGCAGGATCGACAGGATCATGCCCACGATCCCCACCGCCAGCGACACCTGCCCGCCCTTCATCATCCGCGCGAACATGTCGCGGCCCAGGTTGTCGGTGCCAAAGGGATGCGCCAGGCTGAATCCCTGATTGCGCAGCCGCAGCAACTCGCGCCCGCTGGGGATCGCCGTCGGATCGACGCGCCAGATCAGTGGCCCGACAAAGCAGAACAGCACGATCAGCACGAAGACCACCATGCCGATCAGGGCGCCGCGGTGGGTCTTGAACTGATCCCAGACATCCCACCACTGGTTGCGCGGGGCCCGGAAGGTGACGGCGTCAGTCATAGCGGATCCTCGGGTCGAGCACGGCATAGAGAATGTCGGCGATCAGGTTGAAGAGCACGATCAGGATGGCAAAGACCACGCTGAGCGTCAGCACCATCGGAATGTCCGACCCATAGATCGCCCCGATCAACAGCGCCCCCAGCCCGTTCACACGGAACACCTGCTCGGTGATGATGGCGCCGGTAAAGATTGTGGGAATGCCCAGCGCGATCACGGTGACCACCGGGATCAGCGAGTTCCTCAGCACATGGACCAGAACCACGATGCGCTCGGTCATCCCCTTGGCCCGCGCGGTGCGCACATAATCCTGCGTCAGGTTGTCCAGCATCGAGGCGCGCATGAACCGGGTGATCTGCGCGGCGTTGTAAAGGGTCAGCACGAAGACCGGCATCGCCATCTGGCGCAATTGCTTGAGGAAATTCGCCCAACTGTCGACGACCAGCGTGGTGTCGGAGATGATCGGGAACCATCCCACGCAGATCGAACAGATAAGGATCAGCAGTGGCCCGGTGAAGAAGGTCGGCAAGGAAAAGCCCACCATCGACACGAAGGTGCCGGCCTGATCGAACCAGCTGTACTGGCGATAGGCGGAATAGATGCCGATCGGTACCGCGACCAGGATGCCGAAGAGATAGCTGAGCCCCACCACCCACAGCGTCTGCGGCAGGCGCTGCGCGATGATGTCGGCCACCGGCGAGCGGGTCTGGAACGAGAGGATGCGCTGACCCTCAACGCGCAGCCAGTCATATCCGGTCATGTTGGCCAGCACATGGCTGGGTTCCACCACCGAAAACAGATAGAGCCATTTGTAGAAGCGGATATACCAGGCCTCGCCCAGACCCAGAGCCAGGCGCATCTGCTGGCGCACCTCGGGCGGGATGGTCAGCGGCATGTCCGACATCGGGTCGCCAGGGGACAGTTCCAGCAGCAGGAAGATGACCAGGGCGATGAACAAAAGCGTCGGGATGGCCAGCAGAAGCCGTCGCATCGTGAAAGTGAACATGGAAGCGGCGCCTTTGTTCAGCGTTCGGGTCGGTAGGGGTGGCCCGCCCCCGGCAAGGGGGGCGGGCCGGGGATCAGATCACAGACGGTGCCATTCGGCCACGTTCCACAGTTCGGAATCCCAGGTGTTCAGAACCACACCGCCCAGCGTGTTCGAATGCGCCGACAGGCGGCCGCGGTCGACCAGCGGGATGATGATGTAGTTCTGCATCAGGATGTCGTTGAGCTCGCGGCCGATGCGGCCCCGCTCCTCGATGCTGGCGGTCTGCGCCAGTTGCAGGTGCAGCGCGTCATAGGCCGGGTCGCAGAAGCGGTTGATGTTCTCGCCCTGCCACTGGGTTTCCGGCCGCGGTTCGAACCCGCAACGATAGGCGCCCAGATAGGCCTCGGGATCGGTGCCGGGGAAGTTGTTGGCATACATCGACACGTCGGCATAGAACTTCTGGAAGGTGTCGGGCGAACCCGGGTCGCCACCGAAGAAGACCGAGGCGTTGATGTTGCGCAGGTTGGCTTCCACGCCGATCTCGCGCCACCACTGCTGGATCAGGGCCTGGAAGTCCTGACGCACGGCGTTGGTCGAGGTCATGTAGTCGATGGTCAGACGACGGCCGTCGCGGACACGGATGCCGTCGGCGCCGACCACCCAGCCCGCTTCGTCGAGAAGCGCGCGGGCGCGGTCCAGATCCTGCTCGAGGCAGTTGTCATTGGCGTCCGAACGGAAGATCGGCGGCGCCGGGACCAGGTTGCACGAGGGCCGACCGGCCTGACCATAGCCGACTTCGACCAGGAGTTCGCGGTCAATGGCGCGGCTCAGGGCCTCGCGCACGCGGATATCCGACAGGACCGGGTGCGGCGCGGCACGGGTCGAGCGGATTTCAGGCGGCAGATCCGGCGAGGGATCGGTCATGTTGACCTCGATGCGCTCGACCAGGGTCCCGAAGGCCGAGATCGGAACGCCACGTCCGCCCTGCGCCATCGTCGCGATGACGTCGGGGGCCAGCTGGAGGTTCCAGGCATAGTCCATCTCGCCGGTTTCCATCACCGCGCGACCGGCCGAGGCTGCGTCGCCGCCGCCCTTGAAGGTGATCGTGGCGAAATGGGGCAGGGCGGGATCGCGGTAGTTCTGGTTGGCCTCGAACGAGATCACGTCATTCGGACGGAAGTCCACGACGCGGAAGGCACCGGTGCCGATCGGATAGAAGTTCGCATCGGTGCACTCGGGCGCACGCGCGCCGGTGCAGTTCTCGAACTGGGCGCGCTGGATGATCGGCGACTGCGCGGTGACGAAGGGTCCGTAGGGAACCGGCTTTGGCACCGAGAAATGCACCGTGACGGTGCGCTCGTCGACGATCTCGACGCTTTCGACGTCCTGATAGCGCGCCGCTTGGGCGCACCCGCCCTCGGGATGCATGCAGTATTCGGCCGAGAAGGCCACGTCCGCCGAGGTCACCGGCGTGCCGTCCGACCACAGCAACCCTTCGCGCAGGGTCCAGGTGATCGAGGTCAGGTCCTCGGCCACGCCGCCGTTCTCCACGGTGGGGATCGATTCCGCCAGCCAGGCCACCAGTTCGCCGTTCTGGTTGTAGCGCGCCAGCGGTTCCAGAACCAGGCTGGAGCTTTCCACATCCTTGGTGCCGCCCGACAGGTACGGGTTCAGGATCGAGGGCGCCTGCCAGTAGATGATGTTCAGATGGCCGCTCGCTCCGCGCTCGGCATGTGCCGCAAGGGGCATCATCGCCAGGGCGGTGGCGGCCCCGAACAGGGCCATTGTCCGTTTCATGCAACCTCTCCTTGTTGGTTGTGCGTTTGGTTGTGCTCGGCCTCGTGGCCGCCGGTTCGTCCGGCGATCCCGTTCTGGTTGATCAGGTGGCAGGCGACGCTGTGACCCGGCGCGACCTCGACGGTGGAGGGCTTCACCGTGCGGCACAGATCCATCACCTTGGGGCAGCGGGTGCAGAAATTGCACCCCTTCGGCGGGTTCGCGGGCGACGGCACGTCGCCTTTCAGCACGATGCGCTGCTTGGTGCCTTCCAGCGAGGGATCGGGTTCGGGCACCGCCGACAGGAGCGCCTCGGTATAGGGATGCAGCGGCGCGTCATAGAGGCGCGAGACGGGCGCCACCTCGACGATCTTGCCCAGATACATCACCGCCACCCGGTCGGCGATATGGCGCACCATGGAAAGGTCGTGGCTGATGAACATGTAGGTCAGCCCGAACTTTTCCTGCAATTCCTCCAGCAGGTTCACCACCTGCGCCTGGATCGACACATCGAGCGCGGCAATCGGCTCGTCGCAGACGATGAAACGCGGGTTCAGCGCCAGGGCCCGCGCAATGCCGATCCGCTGGCGCTGGCCGCCGGAAAACGCGTGGGGATAGCGGTTGGCGAAATCGCGGTTCAGCCCGACGGCGTCCATCAACTCGTAGATTCGCGCCAGTTTCTCGGCGCCGGACAGTCTGGTGTGCTCGTCCAGCGGCTCGCCGATGATGCCGGCCACGGTCATGCGCGGGTTCAGGCTGGCCTGAGGGTCCTGGAACACCATCTGCATCATGGGCCGGGTCTTGCGCAACGCTTCCTGGCTGAGCGTGCTGATATCGACCCCGTCGATGGTGACCGAGCCCTCGGTCGCCTCGTAAAGCCGCAAGACCGCGCGCCCGGCGGTGGACTTGCCGCAGCCCGATTCGCCGACGATGCCCAGGGTCTCGCCCTCGTAGATGTCGAACGAAATCCCGTCGACAGCCTTCACCTCGCCGATCCGGCGGCGAAAGAACCCGCCATAGATCGGGAAATGCAGCTTGAGGTCGCGGACCTGAACCAGGGGACGCTGGGCGGTGGGGTGGGGGGCGGTCATGCGCCAACTCCGGGTTGCGCCACACTTCGGTGATCCCAGAAACAGGCGACGTCGTGGCCGGCACCGATGGGCCGCCGCACGGGGTTCTCGCCCCGGCAGCGGTCATGCACATGGCCGCAGCGCCCGGCAAAGGGACACGAGGTCGGGTGCCGCGACAGCATCGGCGGCTGCCCCTCGATCACCCTCAGCTTCGCATCGCGCGCGCCGTGCAGCTTTGGCATCGTGCGCAGCAGGGCGCGGGTATAGGGATGGGCGGGATTGGCAAACACCTCGCGCACGGGGCCCTGTTCGACCACCTGTCCGCCATACATCACCATGACCCGGTCGGCGATGCCCGCGATGACCCCCAGATCATGGGTGATCCAGATGATCGCCATGCCCAGCTTCTGGCGCAGTTCCTTCACCAGTTCCAGAATCTGCGCCTGAATGGTCACATCCAGCGCGGTCGTCGGTTCGTCCGCGATCAGCACCTTGGGGTCGCAGGCCAGCGCGATGGCGATCATCACCCGCTGGCGCATGCCGCCGGAAAACTGGTGCGGGTAATCGCCCAGCCGACGGCGCGCATCGGGGATGCCGACCAGGTCCAGCAGTTCGGCTGCGCGCGTGCGGGCCTGAGCCTTGGACATGCCCATGTGGCGCCGGAGCGGCTCCATGATCTGGAAACCCACGGTGAACACCGGGTTGAGCGAGGTCATCGGGTCCTGAAAGACAAACCCCACCTCGCGCCCGCGCACGTCGCGCAATTCGTCATCGCTGATCTTCAGAAGGTCGCGCTGGCCCAGCATGACCGTGCCCTGACGCACG
>CALEZJ010000115.1 GCA_937927885.1 uncultured Paracoccaceae bacterium
GCGCAGGTGGGTCATCGGGTGATCCTGGCCAATCAGGTCGCCATCGCGGGGCATTGCGTGATCGGTGACGATGTGATCGTCGGCGGGCTGGCGGGCATTCACCAATGGGTGCGGGTGGGGCAGGGCGCGATCATCGGCGCGCTGACCATGGTGGCCAATGACGTGATCCCGCACGGGCTGGTGCAGGCGCCGCGTGGCGAACTCGAAGGGCTCAACCTGGTCGGGCTGAAGCGGCGCGGGGTCGAGCGGTCCGAGATCACCGCGCTCAGGGCCGCCTATCAGATGCTGGCACAGGGCGAAGGGACCTTTCTGGACCGCACCCGCCGTCTGGCCGATGAAACTGAAAGCCCCCGGGTGCGCGAGATCACCGATTTCATCCTCGCCGCCTCGGACCGTTCCTTCCTGACGCCCAAATGACCCGGATTGCTCTGATCGCCGGGGCAGGGGATCTGCCCGCCGAACTTGCCGCTGAACTGGAGGCTCCGCTGGTCTGCGCCATGGCCGGGACCGCGCCGGACGGGTTGGCGGTGGATGTGTCCTGGCATGTCGAAAGGCTGGTGCCGTTCCTGCGGGACCTGGGCGCGCGGGGGGTTGAAACGGTCGTCATGGCCGGGGCGGTGAACCGCCCCCGTCTGGACCCGTCGCTGTTCGACCGCGAGACCGCCTCGCTGGTCCCGGATCTGCTGGCGGCGATGCAGAAGGGCGACGACGGCGCGCTGCGCTGGGTCATCGGATTGATCGAGGAGTTTGGCCTGCGCGTGGCCGGGCTGGCCGAGGTCGCGCCGGGGCTGTTGGCCACCGAGGGGTTCTTGGCCGGGCCCGAGCCCTCGGCGGCGCTTCGCGCCGATGCGACCCGGGCGCGGACGATCCTGCAGACCATGGGTCCCCTCGATCTGGGGCAGGGTTGCGTCGTGGCACGAGGGCTGTGTCTGGGGGTCGAGACGCTTTATGGCACCGACGCGATGCTGGCCGATGTCGCACGCAACCGCCCGACGCGCGAGCCCCAGAAGGGCGGTGTGCTGGTCAAGCGCGCCAAGCCGGGGCAGGATCTGCGCGTCGATCTGCCGACCATCGGGCCGGCCACCATTGCGGCCGCGCAGGCCGCGGGGGTGGCGGGGATAGCGGTGGAGGCCGGAAAGGTGGTGATCCTGCACCGCGCCACCACATTCGCCGCGGCGTTGGCGGCGGGCATCAGCCTCTGGGCCGAGGGGTGAGACTGTTTCTGATCGCGGGCGAATCCTCGGGTGATGCGCTGGGGGCCGCGCTGATGGCCGGGTTGCGGCATCTGCTGCCGCAGGTCGCCTTCGAAGGGATCGGCGGGCCGCTGATGGCGGCCCAAGGGCTGGCAAGCCGCTTTCCGATGGACGAGCTGTCGATCATGGGCCTGGCCGAGGTGCTGCCCAAATACCGCGCGCTGAAACGCCGGATCCGCGAAACCGCTGAAGCAATCGCCGCGTCCGGGCCCGACGCGGTCATCACCATCGACAGCCCGGATTTCTGGCTGCTGCTGCTGGCGCTGGCGCGCGCGGCGAACCCCGGGTTGCGCACGATCCACTATGTCGCGCCCTCGGTCTGGGCCTGGCGACCCGGTCGGGCGGTCAGGATGGCGCGCGTGGTCGACCATGTGCTGGCCCTGTTGCCCTTCGAGCCGCCCTACATGCAGGCTGCGGGCATGAGTTGCGATTTCGTCGGCCACCCGGTCGCCGCCGAGCCGGTTGCCCCGCGCGCCGAGGTCGCAGCCTTTCGCGCCGCGCAGGGGATCGATGAAAAGGCGCCGCTGGTGCTGGTGCTGCCCGGATCGCGCAAGGGCGAGGTCGCGCGGCTGGCACCGATCTTTGGCGCGACCCTCGGCCAGCTTTGGCTGCCCGGGTTGCGGGTTGTCGTGCCGACAGTCGCGGCGCGCGCGGCGCAGGTGCGCGCGGAGGTCGAGGGCTGGCCGGGTGCGCCGGTGGTGCTCGACGCCGCCACCACCCCGCCCGAGGTCAAGCGCGCTGCCTTCGCCGCGGCCGACGTGGCGCTGGCGGCTTCGGGCACGGTGTCGCTGGAACTGGCGGCGGCGGGCACGCCCATGGTGATCGGCTACCGGATGAACCCGATCACCGAGGCCCTGATGCTGCGGCTTGCGCGCATCGATACGGTGACACTGGTCAATCTGGTCAGCGAGACGCGCACAATCCCGGAATTCCTGGGCCGCGCCTGCCGTCCCGAGGCGCTGGCCCCCGCGCTGTCGGCCATTCTGTCCCCCGGCCCCCGGCGCGAAGCCCAGATCGCCGCGATGGCGCTGACCATGCAGCGTCTGGGCCGCGGCGGCGAGCCTCCGGGCCTGCGCGCCGCACGCTCGGTCCTGGGGGCGCTTGGCCTCTCATAGCGGACGGGGTCGCACCAATGGGGCAGGGCATGCGCTCACCGCCCGATGCATCCGGTCAGCGCGCGATGATCGCCTGCAACTGCGGGATCAGCGTCGGCATCGTCGATTGCACCATGTTCAGGATCGCCGGTTGCTGGATTTCCATCAGTTGCGGCATCTTGGTCATGACCGAGCGCCCGACCGGCGAGGTATAGAAGGCCAGCAGGGCCTCGATCTCTTCGAGCGTGAAGAGGTCGGCCATCACCTGGTCCTGCTGCATCATGATCGCGCGCAGGGGCTCGAGCATCGTCGCCCGGTAAAGGGCGTCAATGCGGTCGATCTGGTCCTGCGACAGCTGCTGCCCGCTGGCCGCGACCTGATCCAGTACCGGGCGGTACATCGACCGCACCACGGCCTCCAGATCGAGGTCCATGATGCTCTGCGCGACATATTCCTGCGCGCGGGCAAGGCGTGTTTCGCGGGTATCCTGGCCAAGGGCGGGCAGCGAGAAGGCGAGGACGGCAAGGGTAGTCAGGGCGAGGCGGCGCATGGGGATCCCTCCGGGGTGACGCAGGGGCAGTGTCGCAGCCCGCCCTGGTTCCGGCAAGTCACCGTTTCGCGCGCCCTCAGTATCCGCGCCAGATCCAGCCGCCGCCGTGGACACGGCTGCCCTCGGGCGCGTAGAAAACGCAGGCCTGCCCGGGGCTGACGCCCTCTTCGGGGGTCAACAGCTCCACCTCGGCGGCCGTCGGGCCGGTCGGGCGCACAATCGCCTCGGCCGGGGCGCGGGTCGAACGGATGCGCACCCGCATCGGCCATTCCGCGCACGACTCGAAGGGCGCATCCCCCAGCCAGTTGATCTCGCGCACCGGGACGATGCGGGTTTCCAGCGCCTCTTTCGGCCCGACCACCACGCGACGGGTGTCGGCATCCAGACGGACCACATAGAGCGGGTCGGCCAGCCCGCCGATCCCCAGCCCGCGCCGCTGGCCGATCGTGTAATGGATCACCCCGCGGTGCTGGCCCAGCACACGGCCCTCCAGATCGACGATCTCGCCCGGATCGGCCGCACCCGGGCGCAGCTTTTCGATCACCGCGGCGTAATTGCCGTTCGGCACAAAGCAGATATCCTGGCTGTCCGGCTTGTCGGCCACCGCCAGCCCGTGTTTCGCCGCCAGCGCGCGCGTCTCGGCCTTTGACGTCAGGTGCCCCAGCGGAAAGCGCAGGAAGGCAAGCTGTTCTGGCGTGGTCGAGAACAGGAAATAGGACTGGTCGCGCGCGGGATCGGCGGCCATGTGCAACTCGGGCCCAGTGGGCCCCTCGTGGCGCTGGATATAGTGGCCGGTCGCCATGCAATCGGCATCGAGGTCCCGGGCGGTTTCCAGAAGGTCCCTGAACTTGACCCGTTCGTTGCAGCGAATGCAGGGCACGGGCGTGGCCCCGGCAAGGTAGGCATCGGCGAATTCCTCGATCACCGCGGCCTTGAAGGTATTTTCATAGTCCAGCACATAATGCGGAAAATCCAGCATTTCCGCGACCCTGCGCGCATCATGGATGTCACGCCCGGCACAGCAGGCGCCTGCCTTTGCCAGCGCCGCGCCGTGATCGTAAAGCTGCAACGTGACCCCGATCACGTCATAGCCCTGTGCCTTCAGTTCGGCGGCGACCACCGAACTGTCGACGCCGCCCGACATGGCGACGACCACCCGGGTTTCCGCGGGAGATTTGGCAAAGCCCAACGAGTTCACGCCCATGTCGCGCGCCATTCTGTCCCCGGAAGCTTGCGGAAGAGTTAAGAGGTTCGGTCGAAATATAGGAAAAAGCGCGACACTCTCAAGCCCTGACGCGGCGCGGCCTCAATCGCTCCTTAAGCCTGTCTTGGCACGCTGTGCCCCGGGATGAAGGAAAGGGGTGATGCCTATGTTTCTCAAACGCATCGATGGGCCACGGGCCGTCACATTGCCGGATGGCACGATTCTCAGTCGCGCGGACCTGCCGCCCGCAACCACACGCCGCTGGGTTGCCAGCCGCAAGGCCATTGTGGTTTTTGCGGTGACGCATGGCCTGCTTTCGCGCGAAGAGGCGATCGAACGCTACGACCTCAGCGAGGAAGAGCTTGAATCCTGGTATCGCGCGGTTGCCGCGCATGGCGTCGAAGCGCTGAAGGTCACGGCGCTGCAAAGATATAGACAACTTTAGCGATACTGTGCTTGATTCAGACTCTCGGTAACCGGGCGTTAACGAATTTTGGCGAGTGTCAGTCTGAACTGGGGTTAATGCGGAGTCCGAACCATGCGTGTCCTCCTCGTCGAAGACGATCCGACAACGTCGCGCAGCATCGAATTGATGCTGACACACGCCAATTTCAACGTCTACTGCACCGACCTCGGCGAGGAAGCGATCGAGCTTGGCAAGCTCTATGATTACGATCTGATCCTGCTCGATCTGAACCTGCCCGACATGGCAGGGCTGGAGGTGTTGCGCCACATCCGTCTGGCCAGGGTCAACACGCCGATCCTGATCCTGACCGGAGAGGACAGCACCGATATCAAGCTGAAAGGGTTTGGCCAGGGAGCCGACGACTATATGACCAAACCCTTTCACCGCGACGAACTGGTGGCGCGCATCCACGCGATCATCCGCCGCAGCCAGGGACATTCGCAGGCGATCATCCATACCGGTCGCATCTCGGTCAATCTGGACGCCAAGACGGTCGAGGCTGCGGGAAAACCCGTGCATCTGACCGGCAAGGAATACCAGATGCTGGAACTGCTCAGTCTTCGAAAGGGCACGACCCTGACCAAGGAGATGTTCCTCAACCATCTCTACGGTGGCATGGATGAGCCCGAACTGAAGATCATCGACGTCTTCATCTGCAAGTTGCGCAAGAAACTTGCCGAAGCCACCGATGGCGCCAATTACATCGAAACGGTCTGGGGGCGCGGCTATGTGTTGCGCGATCCTGCCCGCACACCCGAACGCGCGCGCGCCATAGGCGCGTGACGTCTGGCTTTTCCGACGCCGGGCCCTTATTTGCGAAGGACCATGCGCAGGAGGGGGTCATGGCGTCCGATCGACCGGTTGCAGAACTGACGGAATCCCAGGCTGCCGAGGAACTCGCGCGACTGGCCGAAGACCTTGCGCGCGCGGATCGCGCCTATCACCAACTCGATGCCCCCGAGATCACCGATGCCGCGTATGATTCGCTCAAGCAGCGCAATCAGGCGATCGAGGTTCGG
>CALEZJ010000116.1 GCA_937927885.1 uncultured Paracoccaceae bacterium
CCCGGACTTTTTTCTGATCCTCCTCACATCTCGACGCGGCTTCGACGGTGGTCGCGGCTTCATCGTCGCCAGATGGTCCGACCGATGCGCTTTGATCTGCGCAGGATTTCGTTGCGTGCGATGGCACCGGCGGTATCTGGCTTCCAAGGCTTGGCGTTCTTGCGCGGCGAAATGATCGCAGCGGCACCATGGGCGGCGATGGCGTCATGGCACTTGCGCGTGTCGAAGGCGCCATCGGCGGTGACAGTGCCGATCTCCTGCCCGGGTGGGATCTGGTCCAGCAGTTCGGGCAGCATCGGCGCATCGCCCACATCGCTGGTGGTGAACTCGGCAGCCCGGATTTCCAGTGATGTCTCGTGGTCGTCGGGAAAACAGTCCACTGGACTGTTTTCTGACCCTCCTCCACCCGATATGGATTTTGCGCCAAACCCTGCGTTTGGCGCCGCCGTGCTTGCGCCTTCGTCGGGCAAACAGTCCTCGGACTGTTTGCTGGCCCTCCTCAGTCCACTCCCCTTCGCCCTCAACCTTGATCCCGTCTCGCCATGGCCTTGAGCCAGTGGTGGCTTCATGGCTCGATGTCGATCAGCAGGTGAAGCGGGCCGTCCGATCCACGAAAAGGAATGTTGACCACCAGGGTTCTCTGGCGGCGTGACAGCGTGCTGAAGTCCGGCACGCCCCAGTCCAGCCCGATCAGGCCCAGCAGGCTCTCGACGAACCCGGCCGTCTGCCGCGTCGACATTGTGCTCGAACCAATGGCGCATCAATGTCGACCATGCCAAACAGCACTTTCATCGTCAGACAGGTCTGGATCGCTGTGTCGCTATAGGTCTGTTGGCGGCCTCGTTTGCCGTTCCGCGCCCCCTCCCAAGTCATCGCCGGGTCGAACCAGATTGGCTGCGAGCCTCGGCGCTTCAGCGCATTGGTGTAGGCGGGCCAGTGCTGGGTCTTGGAGGTCGGCGGTGGCGGGCGGCTCATGTCAGAAAGCTATGACGCCGGTTTCACGACATAAATCCAATCACGCAATTTGTCCGACAGAGCCACTAGCAGCGTAAAATGAAGGCGCCGACATGAGATGAGACCACCTCTAATCAACGACCGCGAGCTTCAACGTATCAAGGTGCTGGCGTGGGTTCTGGACGAAAATCCCGCCGAATGGCTGCGCGACACCGTCTGAGGCGCGCAAGGGATTGGGGGATCGCCCCCCTGCCCCACCACCTCTTGCCCCGGCGACCCCGGCCGTGAGATAGTCGCGCAATCAAAGCAAGAAACGAGCAGACCCCGATGGCCGACGACCTTCTTTCCGCCGCCGAGGCGCAAGCCGACAGCTATTCCGCCGCCTCGATCGAGGTGCTGGAGGGGCTGGAACCCGTGCGCAAGCGCCCCGGCATGTATATCGGCGGCACCGACGAACGCGCGCTGCACCATCTGGTCGCCGAAATCCTCGACAACTCGATGGATGAGGCCGTGGCCGGCCATGCCAGCCGGATCGAGGTCGAACTGCTGGCCGATTACAGCGTGACGATTCGCGACAACGGCCGCGGCATCCCCATTGACCCGCATCCGAAATTCCCCGGCAAGTCGGCGCTTGAGGTGATCCTGTGCACGTTGCATGCGGGGGGCAAGTTCTCGGGCGATGCCTATCAGACCTCGGGCGGGCTGCACGGGGTCGGCGCATCCGTGGTCAACGCGCTGTCCGACATCATGGTGGTGCAGGTCGCCCGCAACAAGGAACTGTTCCAGCAAAGCTTTTCGCGCGGCATCCCGCAGGGTCCGGTCGAACGCATCGGCGCGGCCCCGAACCGGCGCGGCACCACCGTCACCTTCCATGCCGATGAGGACATCTTCGGCCATCACCGCTTCAAGCCCGCGCGGCTGCTGAAGATGGTGAAGTCGAAGGCCTACCTGTTCAGCGGCGTCGAAATCCGCTGGAAATCCGAAATCGACGATGGCGAGACGCCGACCGAGGCCACGTTCCATTTCCCCGGCGGGCTGGCTGATTACCTGTCCGAAACCCCTGTCTCTTATACACATCTCCGAGCCCACGAGACAGGCAG
>CALEZJ010000117.1 GCA_937927885.1 uncultured Paracoccaceae bacterium
GCGGCTGACATGGAATTCTACACCAAGACGCCCCGGCTTTCTTGGCGAAATTCATGAATCACCAGCGTATCACCGAGCCAAGATCAATGGTGCAGGATCTTGGCCAGGAACTGCTGCGCCCGTTCCGAGCGCGCATGTTCGAAGAAGGCCTCCTTGCTGTCGTCTTCGACGATCCGGCCCTGGTCCATGAAGATCACGCGGCTGGCGACCCGCTTCGCGAAACCCATCTCGTGCGTCACGCACATCATGGTCATCCCTTCCTGCGCCAGTTCGGTCATCACGTCAAGGACTTCGTTGACCATCTCCGGGTCCAGCGCCGACGTGGGTTCATCGAACAGCATGCAGATGGGGTCCATGGCAAGGGCCCTGGCGATCCCGCCACGCTGCTGCTGGCCCCCGGAAAGCTGTCCCGGATATTTTTCTGCCTGCTCGCGCAGACCCACGCGATCGAGCAGTTTGAAGCCCTTCTCCCGCGCCTGCTCCTGGCTACGCCCCAGCACCTTGGTCTGGCCTATGCCAAGGTTGTCGATGATGCTCATGTGCGGGAAGAGTTCGAAGTTCTGGAAGACCATGCCCACCGTCGACCGCAGCTTGGACAGATTGGTCCTCGGATCGCCAACAGACACCCCGTTGACGATGATCTCGCCGCTCTGAAAAGGCTCAAGGCCATTGACACACTTGATCAGCGTCGATTTGCCGGAACCCGACGGACCACAGACGACGATCACTTCGCCCTTCTGGACCTGCGTCGTGCAATCGGTGAGAACGTGGAATGAACCATACTGCTTGCTCACCTTGTTCATCGAAATCATCGAAAATCTCCTCGATTGATGACCTCAAGCGGACTCAGGCCGTCTTGAGCTTGTTCTGGTAGTAGCGAACGATGCGCGACGCGGTAAAGCAGATCACGAAATAGACGGCACCGGCAAACAGCAGCAACTCGACCAGCCGGCCGTCGCGGTCGCCCACCTTGTAGGCGGCGCCGAAGAAATCGGCCAGTGCGGATACATAGACCAGCGAGGTGTCCTGAAACAGGATGATGCCCTGCGTCAGCAACAGGGGGACCATGTTGCGGAAAGCCTGCGGCAGAACCACCAGGCGCATTGACTGACCGTAGGTCATGCCGAGCGCGCTGGCTGCAGCCATCTGCCCTTTCGGCACCGACTGAATGCCGGCACGGATGATCTCCGAGTAGTAGGCCGCCTCGAAGAGGGCAAAACCGGCGATTGCCGACGACAGGCGCATATCCGAACCACGCGGCAGGCCGAACAGGCTTTCCAGCAAATGCGGCACGATCAGGAAGAACCACAACAGGACCATGACCAGCGGAATGGCCCGGAAAAGGTTCACATAACCGGCCGCAAACCAGGACAGGGGTTTGATCGACGACAGGCGCATCAGAGCCAGAAGCGTACCCCAGACGATCCCGAAAATCACCGCGGTGACCGTGATCTCGAGCGAAATCTTCATGCCATCCCAGAGAAATGGCAGCGCATTGGGGATCGAAGACCAGTCGAATTCATGCATCTCACTTGCCTCCGATATAGCC
>CALEZJ010000118.1 GCA_937927885.1 uncultured Paracoccaceae bacterium
GTGCCTGGCCTGTAGGCTGGCTGGCGGCGGTGTAGCGATAGCTGCCATCCGCGCGAACGCTCAGCGTGTCGCCGTCGCGCGTTGTCGCCTGCGTACCGGCGGGAAAGGCCGCAGGCTCGCGTGCTGTAAGGCCAAAGGCGGTGACCCGAGCACCACCGCCCTGCAAGCGGGCGGCAACCTCGGATGTGGCAAGGACATTGCCCTCGATCACCCAGCTTTCACCCTCGATCCGGGCGGGTGTATCATCCGCGCGGGTGCGAAAGGTCATCTCGACCGCAATGGGTGCGCGCCACCAGCCCGAGGCGCTAATCTGGTCACGGTCCCTGAACGACGAGACCAGGAGTCCCAGTGTCGGCACCATCCAGGCGATGACCAGAAGTGCGACTGCGATGTTGACCGCCCATTTCAGGGCCGGAGCCTGTCCGGCAATTCCCCGCATCAGCGCATCTCCTGGCGGGCCTGACGGATGTTCCAGATCATCACTGGCAGCACCACGATCATGATGACCACCGCCACCGCAGTCGCCCGCCCGTCATCGCGGAACATCAGGCTCATCATGTAGCTGGGCAGGATCTGGGTGCCGAAATTGCCGCCGGTCATGGTGTAAACGATGTCGAAGACCTTGAGCACCAGAATGGTGATCGTCGTCCAGACCACCAGGATCGTGCCGACGATCTGCGGCACCTTGATGCGGAAAAACAATTGCAGCGGACCAGCGCCATCGATGATTGCGGCCTCGACCGTTTCCTCAGGGATGCCGCGCAGCGCGGCGGACAGGATCACCATGGCAAATCCGGTCTGGATCCAGATCAGGATCACCATCAGAAAGAGGTTGTTCCAGAAGGGGATCTGTACCGGATCGACAGGTGCCAGCCCGAAGGTGTCGCGCACCGCATTCAGGATGCCGATGTCCGGGTTCCCGGCATAAACGAATTTCCAGATCAGCGATGCGCCGACAAACGAAATCGCCATCGGCATGAAGATCAGTGACTTGGCGATATTACCCCAGGCCAGCCGGTCGGTCAGTTGCGCGATCAGAAGACCCAGGAATGTCGAGACCGCCGGCACCACTAACGCCCAGAGCGCGTTGTTCATCAGGGCTAGGCGAAAGGCGCTGTCCTGAAACAGCGCGGCGTAATTGCCAAGGCCGACAAATTCGCTCCCCGCCCGGTTGAAGAGCGAGCGCCATAGGCTGCCGACCACCGGATAGACCAGATAGACCGACAGCGCCAGCACGGCGGGCAGCACAAAAAGCCAGGGTCGCACCGAATTGGCGCGATTGATGTTGCGCCCCTGATCGGGGCCGCGAGCGGGAAAGACTACCCGGTCCAGCAGCAGATTGGCGGCATAGAAATAGCCCACGCAGCCAAAGATCCCGACCAGTATCGTGAGAAGCCCCTGAACCAGTGGCGACATGCCTTCCCCCCGACAGTTGTCCCGGGCCGATGAGCGGCCCGGGGGGTTGCCCTCAGCGGATCGCGTTCCAACGCGCCTGGATGCCAGTCGCCACCGTGGCCGCGTCGGCGCCCGAGACATAATCCACCATCCCGGTCCAAAAGGCCCCGGCGCCGATCTCGCCGGGCATCAGGTCGGACCCGTCAAAGCGAAAGGTGGTGGCGCCCAGAAGGATGCTGTTCATGGCGCGCTGTGCGTCGGTCGGGAAGACCTCCAGATTGACCTCGGAAAAGGGCGTCAGAAAGCCCGATTGCGCCATCCAGATTTCGTGCGCGATGGGGGTCTGGAGGAATTCGACAAAGGCATGCGCGGCGGGCGAATCCGCGGTGATCGCCCAGAGCGTGCCGGCGCCCAGCACCGGATTGCCCAGTCCACCCTCGGCATAGGAAGGGAAATAGAAGAAGTCGGCATCCGCTCCCTCGGGGAAGAAGGACGGGATGAACGAGGCCTGGCGGTGCATGAAGCAGGCAGGCGGGAAACTGAAAAGTCCCGCAGGGCTGTCACGGAAATCGGTGGTTGCCACCGAACCCGCGCCGCCGTTCACATAGGCATCGGTCCGGGCGAAATGGCCAAAGGCCTCGATTGCCGCCACGATACGCGGATTGTCAAATGGGATCTCATTGCGTACCCATGCGTCGTAGACTTCGGGAGGTTGCGTGCGCAAAAGCAGGTCCTCGACCCAGTCGGTTGCGGGCCAGCCGGTCGCCGCGCCCGAGCCCAGACCGATGCACCAGGGGGTTCCGCCATCGGCCACGATCTGGTCGGTCAGGGCGAGCAGTTCTTCCATCGTGGTCGGTACGTCATAGCCGGCTTCCTCGAAAATTTCCGGACTGTACCAGACCAGCGATTTGAGGTCGGCCTTGTAAAAGAACCCATAGAGCGCCGAGGTCCCATCGGCCCCAGCAAAGCTGCCTAGATCTACCCACGACGACCCGGCGGCGTAATTGGCTCGGATCCAGTCCGCGGTGCCTTCGGCCAGTGGGGTCAGCGCTCCCCGCGCGGCCATGTCGGCCGCGAGGCCGGGTTGAGGAAAGACCGCGATGTTGGGCGGGCTGTTGGCCTGAATCGCGATGACGATATCCTGCTCGAAACTGTCCGAGCCCGAGTAGTTCACCGTGGCGCCGGTTGCGGCGCGAAAGTAGTCCAGAACCGAATTGACCAGCGCAGCATCGGGGCCGATCCAGGGCCCGCTGATCGACAGGGTCTGACCACTCAGGTCATGTGCGGCGGCAAAGGCATCATAGCTGCCCCAGTTGAAGGCGCCCGATCCGGGGGCGAACAGCAATTCCTGACCCCAGGCATGCCCGGTCGTCAGCGCCAGCGCGGCGGCGCTGGCCAACAATGACTTCTTCATGACTTCCTCCCTCGAACCGGCAATAGGGCCGATTGCAATGCCTGCGCAAATCCTCAAAGCGCTTTGACAACAACAAGCAATCGACGATCCGACCACCTGTGTCAATATGTTCATTGAAAAATGGGTTTTCTCCTATCGAAGGGCGACAGTAAGTCTTTGACAGGGACGATATCTCTTGGGTACTGTCCTAACAAATCAAAGCGCTTTGGTGACCCTTTGCCAATGAACCTCAAGCAATTGGCCGAATCGCTGGGTCTGTCGCAGACCACGGTGAGTCGCGCACTGAACGGCTATCCCGAAGTCTCGGAGGCCACTCGTCCCCGCGTGATCGAGGCGGCGAGTCGCCTGGACTATCGCCCAGACACCCGCGCGCGCGGGCTTGCCATCGGCAGGGCGCATGCGATTGGCCATGTCATCCCGATTTCCAGCAAACACGAGGTGATGAACCCGATCTTTTCCGATTTCATCGCCGGAGCGGGCGAGGTCTATGCGCGGGCGGGCTATGACATGATGCTGTCGATCGTCCCCGACGATGCCGAGCACAGCACTTATCGTGCGTTGGCGCACAAGAAGTCGGTGGACGGCATCGTCATTCACGGCCCGCGCACCGATGAAACCCGCATCCGCCTGCTGCAATCGCTTGACATGCCCTTTGTCGTGCATGGCCGAGCCTCGGCAGAGGCGGCAGAGTATTCTTGGGTCGATGTGAACAACCGCCGCGCCTTTGCTCGGGCAACCGATTTGCTGCTGGATCTGGGCCACCGCCGCATTGCCCTGGTCAATGGGCTCGAGGACATGGACTTCGCCATGCGGCGCAGACAGGGATTCGAAGGGGCCTTGCGCGCGCGGGGTCTGTTGCCGGACCCCGCTCTGATGACCTCTGGCGAGATGACCGAGCACTACGGCCATGCCGCAGCCCGTCAGGCGCTGGCCCTGAAGGACCCGCCGACCGCCTTTCTGGTTTCGTCCCTGATTTCTGCCATCGGGGTCCGACGCGCCATCGAGGAGTCAGGGCTGCGCATGGGCCGGGATATCAGCGTCATCACCCATGACGATGCACTCAGCTATCTGGCCAACGGGCGCGAGGTGCCGATCTTTACCGCGACAAGGTCCTCTGTGCGCGAGGCGGGACTGCGCGCGGCCGAGATGCTGCTGGAACTGATCGATGACCCCTCTCGCGCGCCGCGTCATCTGCTGCTCGAGGCCGAACTGGTCGTCGGCGTCTCGACGGGCCCCGCGCCACACCCAAGATAACCATGACCTGGACCCGTTCCGATTTCCCCGCGGGATTTGTCTTTGGCGCCGCGACTTCGGCCTATCAGATCGAGGGGCATGCCTTTGGCGGGGCTGGGCCGACGCATTGGGACAGCTTTGCCGCCACACCGGGCAATGTGGTGCGGGCGGAAACTGGCGCGCTTGCCTGCGACCACTATCACCGCTGGCCGCAGGATCTGGACCTGCTGTTGGAGCTGGGGTTGGATGTCTACCGCTTTTCCACCTCCTGGGCGCGGGTCATGCCCGAAGGCACCGGCGCGCCCAACCCCAAGGGGTTGGATTTCTACGACAGGTTGGTGGACGGGCTTTTGGAGCGCGGACTGAAACCGGCGGTGACGTTGTATCACTGGGAGTTGCCGCAGCCTTTGGCCGACCTTGGCGGCTGGCGTAACCGTGACATTGCCGGGTGGCTGGCGGATTATGCGCAAGTCATCATGGGCCGGATCGGGGATCGCGCCTGGTCGGTCGCGCCGATCAACGAACCCTGGTGCGTTGGCTGGCTCAGCCATTTCTGGGGCCAGCACGCGCCTGGAATGCGCGACATCCGTGCCACCGCACGCGCGATGCACCATGTTCTGCTGGCGCATGGCCGCACCATTCAGGCCCTGCGCGCCATGGGGATTGGCAATTTGGGGGGCGTGTTCAACATGGAATGGGCCGATCCTGTCGACAGCACCCCCTGCGCGCAGGCCGCCGCTTCGCGCTATGATGCGTTCTACAACCGATTTTTCATGGAAGC
>CALEZJ010000119.1 GCA_937927885.1 uncultured Paracoccaceae bacterium
ACCAGTATTCGGGCAACGTGCTGCGCCCCTTGGGGCGGGCGGATTGCCTGCGGATCAGTTTCTGCCACTACAACACCGAATCCGAGGTGGCGCGGCTGCTGGCGGCGATGGAAGAGGCGATCGCGACGGCGGATGCCTGAGGGACCCTGGACTGTCCCACGCGTGGGACATTTTCAGAATCCAGCGATTTCAGCGGGTTACAGGATCCGTTAAGACTTTTGCAAGGATTGTCCCAGGGCTTTGGGGCGCGGGATGGTGGGGTTGAACCCCACCCTACCGGCCCCGCGCCATGGACAGGGTGCCGCCCCGTCGGCGGTCCGGCGTCGTAAGGTGGGGTTTAACCCCACCCTACGCCCCCCTTACACGCCGTCCCCGACAAAGGCCTTTTCCACCACGAATTCGCGCGGCTCGCTGTTCGCGCCTTCGCGCAGGCCGAACCCTTCCAGCACCGCCTTCACGTCGACGTTGAACGCGAGCGACCCGCAGACCATCGCGCGGTCCTGCGCCGGGTCGAGCGGCCCTTGCAGCCCCAGATCGGCAAAGACCTTGCCCGAGGCCAGCGTTTCGGTGATCCGGCCCATATGGGGCGAGACCTCGCGCGTGGTCGTCGGGTAATAATGCAGCTTGCCCGCGACCATCTCGCCGATCAGGGGATCCTCGGCCAGCGAATCGACCAGCGCGCGGCCATAGTCCAGTTCGACCACCTCGCGGCAGGTGTGCATCAGGATCACGGATTCGTATTTCTCCCAGGTCTCGGGTTCACGCAGGAGACTGGCGAAGGGGGCGAATCCGGTGCCCGTCGCCAGCATCCACAGTCTTTTGCCCGGCAAGAGCGCGTCATGCACCAGCGTGCCCACCGGTTTGGGGCGCAGGATGATCGGATCGCCGGGCTGGACATGCTGCAAGCGGCTGGTCAGCGGGCCATCCGGCACCTTGATCGAATAGAATTCCAGCCCGTCGTCCCAGACCGGAGAGGCGATGGAATAGGCGCGCAGGATCGGTTTGCCCGCCTCGTCCGGCAGGCCGATCATCACGAATTCACCCGAGCGAAAGCGCAGGCTGGCCGGGCGGGTGACGCGAAAGGAGAACAGCCGGTCGCTCCAGTGCCGCACCTCGGTGACGGCCTGGAGATCGGCGCGCAGCGGCTGGTTCATCCGGCCCTCCGCAAGCGGGCGCGATAGTCATGGCCCTGCCAGTCGGCGCGGGCCAGCCAGTGCGGTTCGGGCTGACGGGCGGCGAGGTCGTCGGAAATCTCGACCTCGTCAAAGCCGGACCGCCGCGCCATGGCGTATTGATCGGCGATCACATGCCCGGCGGCGCGCAGGCGCCCGGAAAACCCGGCCCGGCGCAGCCGCGAGGCCAGCGTGAACCCCCGACCGTCGTTGAAGGCCGCAAAGGTGATGCGGATCGCGGCTATCCCGTCGATCTGCGCCAGCAGGGCCTCGACGCTGACATCGGGGGCCACATCGAACCATTCGGCGGGCGTATCGGGGCCAAAGCCCTGATCGGTGACGATGACACTCATGCTCCCCTCCCTCAGGCCGCCGAGCCGCGCACGACGCGGCCGTTGACGATATGGATTCCGCATTCATCCTTGCCCTGCCCGCGCCAGCGCCCGGCGCGCGGGTTTTCCCCCGCCGCAACCGGGCTGGTGCAGGGCGCGCAACCGATGGACGGATAGCCGCGTGCGACCAGCGGGTGACGGGGCAGCGCGTTTTCCTCGTGATAGGCGCGCAGGCGGGCCGAATCCCAGCCTGCCAGCGGGTTGATCTTCAGATGGCCGGTGGCGGGGTCGTGTTCGAAACTGTCCATCGCCTGACGCAGCCCGCCCTGCGCGCGCTTGCGCCCGGTGATCCAGCCATGAAAGCCCGCCAGCGCGATTTCCAGCGGTTCCGTCTTGCGCAGGTCGCAGCAGGCGTCGGGGTCCGACTGGTGCAGATCGCCCGAGGGATCGGCCGAGTTCAGCGCCTGCTCGCTGGCGCGGATCACGCGCAGATCGGTCAGCCCGAGGTGATCTGCCAGCGTGCGCTGGTAGTCCAGCGTTTCGGGGAACAGCATCAGCGTGTCGATCATCAGGACCGGGGTTGCCGGATTGACCTGCGCCACCATGTGCAAGAGCACCGCCGAATCGGCGCCAAAGCTGGAGACCATGGCGATCTTGCCCAGCGCCCCCGAGAGGGTGAAGCGCAGGATCGCATCGGCATCGTCGCGAAAATGCGCGCTGAGCGCCCTGAGATCACGCAGCATCGGCCTGGTCCGCTCCATAGAGCGCCTCCTTGAACGGTGTCAGACCGACGCGGCGGTAGGCTTCGAGGAAGGTTTCCTCGCGGCTGAGGCGCAGGTCCAGATAGGTGCGCAGGATGCGCTCGATGGCGGGCACGATGCGGTCATAGGCAAAGCCGGGGCCGGTGCGCTCGCCGAGGGTCGCGTCCTCGGTCCCGTCGCCGCCCAGCGTGATCTGGTAGTTTTCCACGCCCGCGCGATCCAGTCCCAGGATGCCGATATGCCCGACATGGTGGTGGCCGCAGGCGTTGATGCAGCCCGAGATCTTGATTTTCAGCGGGCCGATGTCGTGTTCCAGTTTCAGCGCCTCGAAATGCTGCGCCAGTTCCTGCGCGACGGGGATCGAGCGGGCGGTGGCAAGGGCGCAGTAATCCATGCCGGGGCAGGCGATGATGTCGGACAGAAGGCCGACATTCGCGGTGGCGAGGCCCTGCGTTTTCAGCGCCTTGTGCAGCGCGGGCAGGTCGGCGCGGGCGACATGGGGCAGGATGACGTTCTGCTCGTGGCTGATGCGGATTTCGCCGTAGCCGTATTTTTCGGCCAGATCCGCGATCAGGCGCATCTGGTCCGAGGTCGCATCGCCCGGTGTGGCGCCATGCGCCTTCAGGCTGATGGTGACGATCGCGTGGCCCGCATCGCGGTGCGGGTGCAGGTTCGTGTCGGCCCAGGCGCGGAACACCGGATCGGCCTGATGCGCGGCCTGAAAGGGCAGGTCCGAGGTCACGCGCAGGGCGGGCGGGGCGAAATCGCGCTGGATGCGGGCCAGTTGCGCGGCGGTGGCGGCAGGGTCGAAGAGCGGGGCGATTTCGGCAAAGCGGGCCTCGACCAGATCGCGGATCGTGTCGATGCCGTTTTCATGCACGGTGATCTTGATGCGCGCCTTGAATTTGTTGTCGCGTCGGCCCAGCAGGTTGTAGGTCGCCACCACGGCCTCGAGG
>CALEZJ010000120.1 GCA_937927885.1 uncultured Paracoccaceae bacterium
AATCCCGCCGATGCCCATGCCGGGCTGCTTTTGCGCACCCTCGGCCCCGATCCGCTGTCGCTGCAGGACGCGATGGCCGCGCAGATCGACGGGCGGCTGGCGGATGATCCGGTGCTGATGGGGCATGCAGCCCTGTCCGACCGGCTGTCGCGTCTGCCGGTGGGGGTCGCGCTGGACATCGTGCTGGACGCGGCGGGACTGCGGCACTGGGCGGCGCGCCAGCCCGATGCGGCGCAGGCGCGGGCTGACCTGCTACGGCTGGAGGCCGAGGCTGCCGAATTCGAATCCGCGCATCGCGATCTCAAGGCCGCCTCGGGGTTTCATGGCGAGACGGTCA
This sequence comes from uncultured Paracoccaceae bacterium, assembly GCA_937927885.1. Lineage (GTDB taxonomy): Bacteria > Pseudomonadota > Alphaproteobacteria > Rhodobacterales > Rhodobacteraceae > Pararhodobacter. Next base: position 338 of record CALEZJ010000120.1, read on the forward strand.
AGGTGTTCCTCGGCTGGCTCGATGCCCGCGCGGGTGACCGCGATTTCGACCGCAGGCCAGACCCCTCGGCGGACAGCGCCGAGGCCGTTGAAATCGTGACCTGGCACGCGTCCAAGGGGCGGGAATGGCCCATTACCGTGGTGGCGGAATTCGACCACGGGATCGAGGAATGGCCCGGAACCACGGCCACCCGGTTTGATGCGCTGGACAGGATCGACGACATGGCCGCCGTGCTGGCCTCTGCCGCGCTGATCCACACGCCGGGATTTGCCGCCCCCGAGGCCGCGCGCCGCTTCATCGAGGACCGCCGCGCGGATTTCGAGGCCAACGCCAGGAACCTGCTCTATGTGGCGCTGACCCGGGCGCGGGATCGGTTGGTGCTGGAATGGCCGGGGTTCCTGAAAGACCGCGACGAGGACACCCCACAGGCCACCTGCCTGTTCCATGTGCTGGAGGATTGCTGCGCCCCGGGGATTGCGGGCGGGATGCTGCGGATTGGCGGTATGGAATGCCCGGCAATCATCACCGCGATGCCCGAACAGGCTGGCGCCACCGATCTTGCGGGCGGCGCAAACCCAGATGCGCCCTTGTTCGGAAAGCAGACGCCGATGCCCCCCGTGCCGGTGACGCCCTGGCGGCTGCAACCCTCGCAGATGAAAACGGCGTCCCCGGCCCCGGAAAGCCGGGGGGTCACCCTCGGGCCCGCCTGGCCACAGACACGCAGCGATGCGACCCGCGGCACCGCGCTGCACCTTGCCATGAGGGTGTTCCTCACGCGGCCCGATCTGGCGCCCGGCTTGCCCGATGCCACCGGGCTGGACGAGGCGACCCTCGCCCTGGTGGCAGAACGGGCGGCGGCGCTGAAGGCGTGGCTTGCCGACCAGGGGTACAGTGACCTCTACTGCGAGATCCCCGTTTTGGGACACAGCCCGGACGGCGCCGAAATCCCCGGCACGATCGACCTCATGGCCATCGGCCCGCAAGGCTGCCTGATCATCGACCACAAGACGGGCGGAGCGGGTTTTGGTCTTGGCCACTATTGGCCACAACTTTCCGCCTATACTGGTTTGATTACAAATATTTTTCCTCAACAGCCATTGCAAGGGGTTGCGGTGTTCTGGGTCGATCATGGGCGGCTGGAGCTGGCAAGGTTTTCCACAAAAGCGGGAGCAATTTGATTATGAAAATGAATTGGGGAATCGGCCGTGAATACCTGCATCCGTTTCCTTGAGCCACGACGGTCAAGGTTTGGTACCTTTCGCTTCAGCCATCAGGGAAGGAGACATCCACCCATCACCTTGCCACATCGATGCCGTCGAGGGTGGTCACATCGTCAGAGCCGATTGAAGTTGACATCGTTGAAACGAAGCAACAAGACTAGTCAACCCAGAAAATGAAGGCGATGCAGTGCTACAGTTATTCTTTTCCAACTTTGGGAGTTACCCTTGACTGATACTGAGAAGGACGTGGTGGCGTTTCTCGAGGATCTTGTGATTAGGTCTGAAGAGTTTCGGAGGCTTGAAGGCGAGTTGAGCTACTTTTGTCCATTTGAGGCAATGGGCATGACAGATCAAGAAGTTCGGCATGCTCATTTCTTGTCTTATATTCTTGATCCAAACAGACCGCACGGTTTCGAGGATGCTTATCTTAGAGCGTTTTTGAATGTTGCAGCTGAGAAGGGCTTGGGGCAGAATAGCTATCTGCGACCCATCGATGTTCATCTACTTGACCTTAGCGAAGTGCAGATTGTTAGGGAAAAAGAGCGCGTGGATCTGCGCATAGAATTGCCCGCCTCGAGGACAACATCCAATAATCCAGTCGTTCTAATTTTCGAACTAAAGATAAACGCAAGTGAAAGCAAAAACCAACTTGAAAGATATGTCGAAAACATGCGAGCGGAATACTTAAAGAGCGAGGTTATGTTCTTCTATCTTACTAAGAATGGTGACGATCCAAGCGAAGATAACAAAGAGAGTTGGATTGCTTTGTCTTTGCGGGACATTGTTTCGAGGTTTGAAAATGTCAACGCTCAAAAGATCGGTCGCGAGGATGCCAGAGAGACGGTTCGCGCCTATCTCTCGATGATGAGGAGAAACCACGTGAGTGACCAGGACGATAAATTGGACAACTTGGCTCGCGATCTCTGGTCGAAACATAAGGAAGCGCTCGAGTTTCTGGTTCGCGCGCAGCCGGATGATGTGAGTGACATTTTAGCGGATCTGTTTGCGAAGCAAGATGATTTCTGCGCCGGGATTAACAAGGCAACAGAAATGAGCTTTAAGCCTGAACAGCAATCAAATCCACGCACAATAATTCTTTTTCCTGACGAGTTTGATCATATTAACAAGGAAGACGATGGAAGAAGGCTCTTCGTGCTTGTCATTGATAGAAACTATGGGGATCGGGAAAAAATAAGGCTCAGGTGGTTGATTCGGCCCGGAAATATCGAGAAACGTCGGTCGATCTATGAAGCAATCGAAGGAAAGAAAAGGGCTTTCAGTAACGACTGGACTCAAATCGCAGTACAAAGGCAAAAAATCGACCCAACGACAGTAGTGGAGGACATACAAAAAGCGGTTGTTAAGTTTGTCAACGATCAGAAATGGAAAATAGCCAAGCTTCATGCAAGTAAATGAACCGAGATGCGGTGACCATGAGCTTTTCGTCGCGCCAGACCGAAGACGCAACCGCGCAATTTTCTTTCACCCGCACTTCTGGTTCCAGAATCACTTGCCGAATAGATTGCTGGCTGTGGGGCAGTTAATTTTTAGAAATAGAGTTCAAAGTATCGCTCCCCACATCCGGTATCTACCCTGCCCGGTCACTTCGCGGATTAGGTGCCGCGCCTCCATCCAAGCGAGGTTACGCTGAACGGCAGCGCGACTGGCGCCGGTCATTGTCTCGGCCATCGGGGCAGAGACGAGTGGCCATTCGGTCAGCACAGCACGCAGGGCGGGTGGCGTTCTGCCCGAGAGTGGAGTCATCTCTGACTCCGCCCGTTTAGCCCACGCGTCAATGTTGTCGAGGTGCCGCATCGCGCTCAGGCAAGCCGTTTCCATCCCGTCGAGCCAGCGCGTCAAACGGTCGGAGGGTCGGCCGGAGGCACGAAGGCCCCCTGCTCCGCCCCGGTCCGGCACCTTCCGTTACGGCAGGCTCCGCCCGGCGCAGAAAAGGCTTGTCCGGCGTGTAGGTTTAAGCCACCCCTTGATCGGTCGGCAGACCCCTCGGGGCATGTCGGCGGTCGGCTTTTGTCCGATGATTTCAATGGTTTCCCAAAGGACGGAAAATGTTCTCAAAGGCCTTACTCACCAAGACCACGGCAATCGCCCTTACGCTGAATGTCATCGCATCGACAGCGAGCGCGTCGTGCATTCTGGTGGCCGCGGACGGCTCAACCATCACGCTCCCGCGTGGCGGCTGCTTCTATGGCGCAACCGAGCAGGTGTTCGCCCAATTCGGTGGCCTGGGCTGCGAAGAAGCCAGCCAAGTCTTCTACATCCCCGAATTCAATGATCGCGCAGTGGGACTTGTCGAGGTGGACGGGCGCAGCAGCTATGCCTATCGTCTGAACCTTCATGCGGATGACTCGGCCTTCGGCGGCGGCGGCGGGACCCTTGTGGGTGCTCCCAGCAGGCAGATCTGGACCCTTGATTTCACGGGTGATCATCGCGAGAACATCTCTGCATTCTACTGCAGGTAAGGCCTGTTGGCGTCCACGGACGAACCAGAGGGTTTCTGACCGATTCAAGTTTGCTGCCCTGTCGGCACGCTTGAATCGGCGTTTCTACTGACGCCCGACGGGCCGCCATCGCTGATGTTGGCGTGGCGTGCGATCCCGGGTGCATCGGCCCTTCAGGGCGTCGCGTCACCTGATGAGACGCGTCTGAATCGCGCAAGGACTTATCGGGAACTGCGCAATGTCGACTGCATGGTCGCGATCCCGCCTGAACATGGCGGCAAGGCCCTGGTTATCGCGGTTGAGGTCAGGATCGACGCCGGTAATCCCGCGAACAGCGCGGGGAAGATCAGCGTCGGGGGAAGGCCGCTTGGCTGCACGGCAAAGCGGCCTTCGGATTTCTTGACGTCACTGGACGCGAAAGCCCGACAGGTGCGGAGAACCCAAGTTCATCACCAAACCCGATAATCCAATGATATCGTTTGGTACGTAAGACCGCAAACGTGACAACGCGGGCGGTGTCAGGCTGGGTCCGCCGGGGTCGGCGTGTCAGCGGCCCTCGGAGGCCAGTTGACCGGCAAAGGCCGCCACGGCCATGCCCAGGAACAGCATTTCCAGCCCGGAAAAGACGAAGGCGGCGCCCAGTTCGTCCAGCGCGCGCTGGCGTTCCTCGGGTGACCAGGCGGGAAAGGCCAGCGTCTTGCCCTGGGTGCGGGCGGCGTTGGCGATGGTTGCAAGGTCGACCCAGTCGGCCTCGGTCCGCTTGTACATCCCGCGCTGGCGCCGCAGGGACAGGTCGGTGGGGCCGGGGAACAGCCCGTCGACCGTGGGCAGGGCAGCGATTGCCTCGACATCGGCCAGCGCCCCGGCGGTCTCGATCATGGCAAAGCAGCGCGTGCGGCGGTTGGTGTCGTGAAACCAGGTGTCGGGCTGCATCCGGTAGCCCATCGCGCGCCCGCCTGCCAGGCTGCGGTCACCGGTTGGCGGGAATTTCGAATAGCCGGTCACTTCGCGCGCATGGGCCAGGTTCTGGATGTGCGGGATCATCACGCCATCCGCGCCGAAATCCAGCACCGTCTGGATCGGGCTGCGTTCCGGGGCCAGCACCTTGACGAACACCTCCAGCCCCAGCCCTTTCAGGGCCGGGATCAACTGGTGCAGCGTTTCATGGCCAAAGGGGCCATGTTCGACATCGAGGATGACCCGCCGAAACCCGGCGAGGGCCAGCATCTCGGCCAACTGGAAATTCGGCGTGGTCAGCCAGAATCCCATGCGGCGGTCATCGGCGGGTTGGTTGGTCATCCTCGACTCCTCTCGTCACGGGTCAGCGGCTGGCGGCGACGATCGCCTCGATTTGCGAAACCAGATCGGGGTCGATTCGGGCCTTCCAGCTGTCATAGACCGGCTGCGTCACCTCGCGGAACGCGGCCAGCTCGTCAGGGGTGGAGACATGCACCTCGACGCCCAGTTCGGCCGCGCGGGCAATGTCGGTGTTGAACACCTCGCGCACCTCGGCCACGTTGGCGGCGGCCGCCTCGATCGCGGCGGCGCGTACGATCTCCTGATGTTCGGACGACCAGCTTTCCCAGGTGTCACGGTTGACGGCGAACAGCAGGATTTCGTTCATGTAGTTCCATTTCGTCACATGGCGCTGACCCAGCGTGTGCATGTTGACCATGAAATAGATCTCCATGGGGTTTTCGCCGCCATCGACCGCGCCCGAGGCCAGGGCGGTCTGCGCATCCGCCCAGTTCATCGCCTGCGGATTGGCGCCGAAGGCGGTGAAGACTTCGTTCATCATCGGGTTCGGCGGCACGCGGAACTTGAGGCCCCGCAGATCGCCAGGCGTGATCAGCGGATGGCGGCTGGTGTGCACCTGACGGAAACCGGTTTCCCCGACGGCGAGGGGCTCGGCACCGGCCTCGCGCACCTTGTCGAAATAGCGGCCCATGAAATCGGCGTCGTTCCAGACCGCATCCAGCGCGCGGTGATCGGGGAACAGATAGGGCAGCGTAAAGCAGCCCAGCCCGCGCACGCTGCCCGACCAGTTGCCCGGCGCGCCGCAGATCAGATCGATGTCGCCCTGTCTGAGCGCGGTGAATTCGCGCGTCTGGTCGCCCTGAACCAGGGCCGCACCGGGATAGAGGCGGGCGTTGACGCGCCCTTCGGTGCGTTCGGTGATCAGGCGCGCCCAGGTTTCCCCCGCGCGGCCCCAGGCAAAGGCCGGGGTCACCACGGTGGACATGCGGTATTCGTCCCGATACTGGGCCCGCGCGCGCAGGGGCAGGGCCGACAGGCCGACGGCTGCGGACGCGGTGGTCAGGAAAGATCTGCGGTGCATGGAAAGTCCTCCTCGATGGGTCAATAGTGGAACTGGGCGGGAAGCCAGGTGGCGAGGCCGGGGAACAGGATCACGGCCAGCAGGGCCAGGGCAAAGCTGAGGACGAACCAGCCAACCCAGGGAATGGTCTTTTCGACGCTGACACCAGCGATGCGGCTGGTGACGAGCAGGTTCACGGCCATGGGCGGGGTAAAGGTGCCGATGGCGATGGCCATCGTGATGAGGATGCCGAACCACACCGGATCCCAGCCAAAGATTCGCATCAGCGGCACCATCAGCGGCAGGAAGATCAGGAAGATCGACACCCCGTCCAGAACCACGCCGATCAGCAGCAGCATCGTCATGATCAGGATCATGGTTCCCAGGCTGCCCAGGTCCAGCGCCACGATGGCATCCACCACCGGATCGGCGATGCCCAATGTGGTGACGGCATAGGCAAAGATGCTGGCCAGCGAGATGACGACCATGATCACCGCCGAGGTTTCGGCC
>CALEZJ010000121.1 GCA_937927885.1 uncultured Paracoccaceae bacterium
GCGCCGTACATCGTGCCCATCCCGCCGATGACGACGATCAACAGGATGTCGATCATGATCTCCATCCCCATCGTCGTCGATGGACCGACATAGCGCAGCCAGATGGCAAACAGCGACCCCGCAGCGGCAGCGATCATCGCGCTGATCGTGGTCGCGACGGCACGGTAGACCACGACGCGATAGCCGATCGCCTCGGCGCGAAAGGCGTTCTCGCGGATCGCCAGCAACACGCGGCCAAAGGGGGAATTGACCAGCCGCAGCATGATCAGGAACAGCGCCAAGCAGGCGGTGAACACCAGGTAATAGTTCACGATCCGCCCGTTCAGCGCGAGGCCGAACAACTCGAACCGGAACGCGGGGGTCAGTTCGCGCGGGATGCGCAGGTTCATGCCATCCTCGCCGCCGGTAATGCCCGACAGCTGGCTGACCAGCACCGCCACCGCCGAAGCAATGGCAAGGGTAATCATCGCAAAGAAGATCGCCCGCACCCTGAGGGACAACAGCGCAATCACCAGCGCCACCACCCCCGCCAGCGCCATGCCCGCCAATGCACCCAGCCCCATCGCCTCCCAACTGGTTCCGATACGGTTGACCGCGATGGCGACACCATAGGCGCCAAAGCCGAAAAACATCGTATGGGCGAAACTCACGATACCGCCGTAACCCAAAAGCAGGACATAGGACGCCACCAGCACGATGAAGATGCAGATGCGCGCAGCGGTTTCCAGGCTGCGCGAGCCCGGGAACAGGAAGGGCGCAAAGGCCAGCGCGAACAGGATCATCAGCAGGATCGCGCCCAGGATGCGACTTTGCGGACGGTCGCCGGAAATCAGCCTGATCATGTCATTTCGCCTTTACGACCGGGACCATGCCCATCGGCCGCCACATCAGGATCGCCACCATCAGCGCGATGTTCGACACCAACGCCAGCTTGGGCTCCAGAAAGGCGGTGTAATTCTGCACCAGCCCCACGGTCAGCGCGCCGATGAAACAGCCCTCGACCGATCCCAGCCCGCCGATGATGACGACGATGAACACCAGGATCATGATTTCATTGCCCATGTGGACGGTGATGATCTCCTGGTACAGCGCCCACATCACCCCTCCCAGCCCGGCAAGGGCCGAACCCGCGATGAACACGCCGACAAAGACGCGGGTGATGTCATAGCCCAGCGCCTGCACCATCTCGGGGTTCTCGACGCCTGCGCGCACGATCAGCCCCAGCTTGGTGCGCCGGAGCACAGCGCGCATCGACAAGAACACGACCAGCCCCACACCGACCGCCAGCAGCCTGTATTTCTCCAGTGCCGCCCCGGCAAAGGTGATGGCGCCTTTCAGCGTTTCGGGGCGCATGATGACGATCTCGTGCCCGCCCCAGAGGACAAAAATCATCTGCTCGGCCACGATCAGCCCGCCCATGGTGACGAGGATCTGTTTGAGGTGGCTGCCGTAGACCGGGCGCACGATGACCCGTTCAAACCCCAGCCCCAGCACCCCGGTCACCGCCATCGCGGCCAGCACGGCGGCGGCGATGGCGAGGAGGTTCAGCAACAGGGAGGGCGCACCCGTCAGACTGCCCATCGCCAGCAAGACGGACGTGCCGACAAAGGCGCCAAAGCTGATAAAGGCGCCGTGGCCAAAGTTGATGACATCCATCAGACCAAAGACAGCGTCATGCCCGAGGCGATGACAAAGATCATCATTCCCATGGCAAGGCCCGCCAGCGTCAGCGTCAGCCACGACGAGGTCGAGGGGATCGCGAAGAACCCCAGCACCATCAGTACCGGCACCAGCGCGTAAGGCAGCCAGGGGGCGATCCGGTCGGCCAGAGGCAGTCGGGTCAGGGTGGGGGTATGGGTTGGGGCGCTCATGCGTGGTCCATCCTCAGGCCCATCAGGCGTTCCTGCAGGGCGGTATCCCGGGCAAGCTGGCTCATGGCGCCGGTCCAGACGATGCGGCCGTCGTCCATGACAGCGACATGATCGCCCAGCGCCTTGGCCAGCGAGAAATTCTGTTCCACCATCAGGATCGTGGCGCCGCGCGCCTTCAGATCCTTCAGCGCCCGCGCCAACGTGGCGACGATGGCCGGCGCGAGACCCTTTGACGGTTCGTCGATCAGATAGAGCGCGCGTTCCTCGATCACCGCGCGGGCGATGGACAGCATCTGCTTCTGTCCGCCCGAAAGCGTGCCCGCAGGGCTTTGGTAAAAGGTTTTCAGCGCGGGAAAGGCCGCAAAGACCCACTCCAGCCGCGCGGGGTCCGGCGCGCCCGACAGCGCCGCCAGCCGCAGGTTTTCAGCCACCGTGAGGTCCGAGAAGATGCCCATGTCCTCAGGGACAAAGCCCACCCCCTGCTGCGCGATGCGCGAGGGGGACAGGCCGTCGAGCCGCGTGTCGCCCAGCGCAATCCGCCCCGCCCGCGCGCGCCACAGACCCATGATCGTGCGCAGGGTTGTCGTCTTGCCCGCGCCATTGCGGCCCAAAAGCATCGTCACCGCGCCGCGTGGCACGTCGAAACTGACGCCGTGCAGGATGTGATACTGACCGATGTCGGTCTTCACATCGCGCAGGGTCAAAAGGGCCTCAGACATCGGTCAGTTCCTTGCCCAGATAGGCTTCTTGTACGACGCTCGAGGCCATGACGCCGGCAGGCTCACCGTCAGCCACCAGGGCGCCGTTGTGCAAGACGATGATCCGGTCGGCGAGACTGCGGATCACGTCCATCTTGTGTTCAACCAGCAGCACCGTCGTCTGCGGGTCGGCCTTGATCCCGGCGATCAGGTCCAGGATCACCGGCGCCTCCTCGACGGACATGCCGGCGGTGGGTTCGTCGAACATGTAGACCTTTGGCTGCAGCGCAATCAGCGCCGCCACTTCCAGTTTGCGCTGATCGCCGTGCGACAGGGCGCTGACGCTCTGGTGCGCCAGATGCGTCAGGCGCACGCGGTCCAGCACGGATTCGGCCTGTTCGCTCAGGTCGCGGTGGCCCTGCGCCATGGTCCACAGGTTGAACCCCCGCCGCGCGCGGGCCTGCACGACAAGGCGCACGTTTTCCAAGACGGTCAGGCGGGGGAAAAGGTTGGTCAACTGAAACGCCCGGCCCAGCCCGGCATGGGTGCGCGAGGACACCGACAGGCGGGTGATGTCCTGCCCCAAGAGTTCGACGCGGCCCGAGGTGGCGCGGATCTGGCCCGAGATCAGGTTGAAATAGGTGGTCTTGCCCGCGCCATTGGGCCCGACGATGGCGGTCAACTGCCCGGGGGTAAAGGCACAGGTGACGGCGTTCACGGCGACATGGCCGCCAAAGCGCACGCTGAGGTCATGGGTGCTCAGTGAGGGTTGCATGGGGCGCCTCGTCGGACAGGGGAGCGCGCGCGGACGCGCGCCTATGGCGGGGTATTCGGGGACAAAAAGGGGGCGGCGACGGGCACCGCCCCCGAGGGGAATCAGCGATTGTTGCGGATCGGAATGTCCATCATGTCGGGCGTGATTTCCCGCACCAGTTCCGGCACGGCCCATTCGACGCCATCCTGCAGGGCGATGCGGAAGTGATACATCGACTGCATCGCCTGATGGTCCTCGGCACGGAACCACATTTCACCCTTGGGTGTCTGGAAATGCATGCCCTCCATCGCGGCGATCAGCTCCTCGGTGTCGGTCGAGCCATTGGTGGCACGCAGGGCCTCGACCACGGCGATTCCGGCCGCCATTCCGCCGGCGGTGAAAAAGTCGGGCGGGGTGCCATAGCGGGCAAAGTGCTGTTCGACCAGCCACTGGTTCACCGGGTTCTGCGGGATTTCGTAATAGTAATAGGTCGCGCCCTCCATCCCCGGGAAATCGCGATACCCGACCAACGCGGGCAGGATGTTGCCGCCGGTAGCCATCTGGATGCCAAAGCGGCCCGGATCCATCGCCTGGATGCGGCCCATCGGGTTGCCGCCCCCGGCCCAGATAACGAAGAGGCGGCGGTCGCCTTCATGCTGCTGAAGCGCGTTGAAGATGCGTTCGGCGGCGGCGGTGAAATCGGTGGTGTCGGTGGGGACGTATTCCTCGTGCACCAGTTGCGCGGGCGTGCCGGCCAGCGCCTCGCGGAAGGCGGCGATGCCGTCGCGACCAAAGGCGTAATCCTGTGCCAGAGTGGCGACCACGGTGCCTTCCTGACCCAGCGCGATGGCGTTCGAGATCGCGTCCTGCGACGAATTGCGTCCGGTGCGGAAGATGTAGCGGTTCCAATCGCTGCCAGTGATCGAATCGGCCACGGCCGGTTCGACCAGCAGGATGCGTTCATATTCCTCGGCGACCGGCAGCATGGCCAGCGCCACGCCCGACGAGGTCGGGCCGACCGCGATATGCGCGTCATCGTCGCCAAATGCCTCGGCCAGCAGGGCACGGCCCAGATCGGGGCGCAGCTGGCTGTCCTTTTCGATCACCACCAGATCATGGCCGTTGATCTGCATGGTGCCGCCGGTGGCGTATTCGAGGCCCATCATCAGGCCCACCTGGCTTTGCGCGGCATAAGCCTCGAGCGCGCCGGTGCGGTCATAGATATGGGCGATGCGGATTTCGTCGGCAAAGGCGGGCGCGGTGGCCAGCGCGGCGAGGGCCGCGCTCAGGAACAGTCTCATGGTATCCTCCCTGACAAACATGAACGATGACTCATGTTTCAGGAATGGATGCCCGCGAAGCGCCGATCTGTCAACCAAAACCGCTGCGGGTCAGGCTTAATTGTCGGTCCTATGGCGCAGGGGCGCGCGCGAGCGGTCGTTGCCCGCCTCGGCAGCGCGGGCGGCGAGGGTCATGAACAGCGCGCGTTCGTCGTCGCTGAGGCCCGACAGGATCGCGGGCTGGATTGCCAGAACCTCGGGGTGCACCCGTTCCAGCAGCGCCGCGCCGCTGTCGGTCAGCGCCAGTTCGCGGGCGCGCCGGTCGCGGGCGCTGGTGATGCGCGCGACCAGCGGGTGGTCATAGGCGATCATGCCCGCCAGCGTAGCCTGGTCGATGCCGGGATGCTTGGCCAGAGTCGACAGCGCCGCGTATTGCACCGAGGTCAGATCGAGCCCCATCGCCGCCATGCGGTCCTGAAAGATCGAGGCGGAAATCTGGTTCAGCCGCCGGATCAGGTGGCCGGGCATGGTATAGATGTCGGACATGGCCACGCCTTAACGCACTGCCTGACCTTAGCGCAACGCCGGGGATTGGCAAGCAGACGCGGGCAGGGCAGGAAAGGGACACCAGACAGGAGGCCCCGATGCCCGACTATCTCTTCCCGCCCGCACCGGTGCGCACAGTGTCCGTCATCGGGCAGGCCGCGCTGTTCCCGGTCAACCGGATCTTTTGCGTGGGCCGCAACTACGAGGCGCATGCCGCGGAAATGGGCGGCAGCGTCGACCGCGAGGCGCCGTGGTATTTCACCAAGTCGCCCGCGCAGGCGGTGTGCCCGTCGGGCTCGGTGATCCCCTATCCTCCCGGCACGGCGAATTACCACCATGAAATGGAACTGGTTCTGGCCCTTGGCGCGCCGGTGTTCCGCGCCTCACTGACTCAGGCGCAGGCGGCGATCTTCGCCTATGGCTGCGGGCTGGACATGACACGGCGCGACCGCCAGCAAGAGGCCAAGGACAACCGCCGCCCCTGGGATGTGTCGAAGGATTTCGAGGACTCGGCCGTGCTGGGCGCGCTGACCCCTGCCGCAAACCTGCCATCACTGGCGGGTCGGCGCATCCATCTGGCAGTGAACGGGGTCATCCGGCAGGATGCGACGCTGGACGATCTGGTCTGGTCGCCCGCCGAGGTGGTGGCGCACCTCTCGCATTTGTATCACCTGGCGCCCGGAGACCTCATCATGACCGGAACGCCGGCGGGTGTGGGCGCGGTGGCCGCGGGGGATGTGATCACTGGCGGGATCGACGGGCTGGACCCCGTGTCACTGACCATCGCGGCGGCCGAATGATGCGGTTTCATGGGTATTTCCGATCCTCCAGCAGCTATCGCTGCCGCATTGCCTTCAACCTGAAGCGGCTGAACCCTGAATTCGTCCCGGTACATCTGCT
>CALEZJ010000122.1 GCA_937927885.1 uncultured Paracoccaceae bacterium
GGCCTCTTCGGCCGCCTGGCGCAGGGCCTTGGCCTTGTTGACGGATTCCTGCCATTCGGCCTCGGGGTCGCTGTCATAGACAACGCCGCCGCCCGCCTGGGTGTAAAGCACGCCGTCCTTGACCACCGCCGTGCGCAGCGCGATGCAGAAGTCCATCTCGCCATTCGCGGCGAAATAGCCCAGACCCCCGCCGTAAATCCCGCGCTTTTCGGGTTCGAGTTCGTCGATGATCTGCATCGCGCGGACCTTCGGTGCCCCTGAGACCGTGCCTGCGGGCAGGCCCGCCAGCAGGGCCGAAAGGGCGTCGTGCCCCTCGGCAATCTCGCCCACCACGTTCGACACGATGTGCATGACGTGGGAATAGCGCTCGATGATGAATTTCTCGGTCGGATGCACGGTGCCGATTTTCGCCACCCGGCCGACGTCGTTGCGCCCGAGGTCCAGCAGCATGAGGTGCTCGGCCAGTTCCTTTTTATCGGCGAGAAGGTCGAGTTCGAGGGCCTTGTCTTCCTCGGGCGTGGCGCCGCGTTTGCGGGTGCCGGCGATCGGGCGGATCGTCACCTGGCCGTCGCGCAGCCGCACGAGGATTTCGGGCGAGGCGCCGACGATATGGAAGGCGCCGAGGTCGAAATAGACCATGAAGGGCGAGGGGTTGGTGCGCCGGAGCGAGCGGTAGAGGGCAAAGGGCGGCAGCGGGAAATCCTGCGCCCAGCGCTGCGAGGGCACGACCTGAAAGATGTCGCCCGCGCGGATATACTCCTTGGCCTTGTCCACCGCCGCCATATAGGCGTCCTTGGTGAAATTCGAGATGGCCTCGCCGACGCGCGCGGCTTCGCCCAGCGCGCGACCGGTGCCCGCCGCCTCGCGTTCGAGGTCGCGCAGTGCGTCCATCACGCGCTCGGCCGCCTGGGCATAGGCGGCGCGGGCGTTGAGACCCGAGGCGACCCAGGCGGGCGAGACCACGGTCACCTCGCCGCGCACGCCATCGAGCACGGCGACGACCGAGGGGCGCATGAGCACGGCATCGGGCAGGTTCAGAGGGTCGGGGCGGGTCTGCGGCAGGGTTTCCACCAGCCGGATCATGTCATAGCCGAGATAGCCAAAGAGCCCCGCCGAAATGGCCGGCAGATCGTCCGGCATCGCGATGCGGCTTTCGGCCAGGAGGGCGCGCAGTTCCACCAGCGGGTGGCCCGGCAGGTCGGTAAAGGCGGCATCGTCAAAGCGCGCCTCGCGGTTGATCTGGCTGCGCTCGCCCCGGCAGCGCCAGATCAGGTCGGGCTTGGTGCCGACGATGGAATAGCGCCCGCGCACCTCGCCGCCGGTGACCGATTCCAGCATGAAGCTGTCCTTGCGGTTGCCGACCAGCTTCAGCATCAGGGACACCGGCGTGTCGAGGTCGGCGGCGAGACGCGCGTGGACGACCTGGTTTTCGCCCCGGTTCCAGCCGGCCTCGAACGCGGCAAACGAGGGGATCAGCGCGGCGGAACTGGACACGGGCGGCAGGCCTTTCTGGGCTCAGCGGAAGCTGGCGTTGACGGCGTCGATGGCCGCCTGGTTGAGCGTGATTCCCGATTCCGCCTGCAGCGCGCGGGCGAAATAGGTGAAGACATCCTGCGCCAGCGCGTCGCCGATCTGTTCGTTGATCGCGTCGGCCAACTGGCGGGTCTGGGCGTCCTCGGGGTCGGCGGGCAGGCTGGGCCCGGCGAGACCGATCAGCACCCGCTGCGCGTCCTGCTGCACGCTGGTGGTGCCCTCGGGCGCGCCGAACAGGGCCTCGGCCATGGCGGGGGGCAGTTGCGGCAGGCGGTCGAGCCGGGTGACGCCCTCGAAACGCTCGGGCACGAGGCCGCGCGCCTCGGCAAAGGCTTCGGGGCCCTGGGTGGCGAGGTCGACCAGCAGCGATTGCGCCTGCAGGGTGAGGGCGGCGACTACCGCCTCGGCGCGGGCCCCGGCGGCTGCGAGGTCGCGCACCTCGTCGAGCGGGCGCGGCGTCGGCGGGGTCAGGCTGTCAAGGCGCAGCGCCACCAGCCCGCCATCCGAAAGCGCGATCAGTTCGGGGAAATCGTCCGCCGCGGCGGTGGCGGCGGCCTGCGCGAATTCGGTATAGGCGGCAATGCCTTCGCTGGAATCGCTGGACCAGTCGATCTGTCCCAGTTCCATCGGCGTCTCGGCGGCGAGGTCTTCGAGCGTGGCGCCCCCGGCGAGCAGGTCGTCAAAGCCCTCCTGCTGTTCGGCGATCGCGCGGCGCGCGCGATCCGCGGCGAGTTCCCCGTGCAGGGCCTCGCGCGCCTCGTCAAAGGGGATTTCCTGCGCATTCAGGATCGCGTTCATGCGAAAGATCGCCGGGCCGAGATTGGACAGGAAGGGACCCGCGACCTCGCCGGGCTCGGCAAGGGCAAAGACGGCGGGCCCGGCGGCGCCCAGTTCGGCCTCGCTGACATCGCCCATGTCGGCGTCGTCGAGGGTCAGGCCCCGCTCGGTCACCAGAACGTCAAAGCTGGCGCTGCCCGCGGCAAGGCGGTCCATGGCGGCCTGGGCCTCTGCCTCGGTGCCAAAGACCAGACGCTCGACAAGGCGGCGCTCGGGCTGGACGAATTCGTCGATGCGCTGGTCATAGAGGGCGCGGATCGACGCCTCGTCGACCTCGACGCTGTCGCGGATCATGTCCGGGGTGATCCAGGCATAGGTGATGTGGCGGGTCTCGGGGGCGGTGAAGCGCGCGATGTTGGCGGCGTAGAAGGCGGTGATCGCGGCCTCGCCGGGTTCCTCGACGGGGGCGGGCAGATCGGCCTCGGTCAGGGCGAAGAGATCAAAGCTGTGGCGGCGCGCGTAATGGTCGAGCAGGGCGACGCGCAGGTTCGCGGGCGTTTCGATCCCCGCCGCCGTCGCCGCCTGCAGGATGCCGCGCGCCGCGTCGATGCGCATGCTCTCTTCGAATTCGGCAACGGTCAGCCCGGCGCTCTGAAGCTGAAAGCGGTAGGTGGCCAGGTCGAAATCCCCGGTCGGGCCCTGAAAGGCCGGCGTTGCGGCGATGCGGCGGCTGACCTGTTCGTCCCCGACCGAGATCCCGATGCGCTCGACCTCGTTTTCCAGCGCGGCCTGGATGATGAGCTGGCTGCGCACCCGGGCATCAAGGCCCATGGCCTGCGCCATGGCAAAGGTGACCGGCTGGCGCACCTGCTGCTCGAAGGCGCGGATCTCGGATTGCAGCGCGCGCGAATAGGCCTGCGCTGTGATCGGGCGGTCGCCCACGGTGCCGATGGTGGTCACGCGCTGCGACAGGAAGCCGTCGATGCCGAATCCGCCGAGGCCTGCGATCAGAAGGGCCATCAGCATCCACATCAGGAGGCTTTGCGCGCTGTTTTTCTTGGCCATCGGGGACTCCGGTTTCTGGGCTGGCCCTGTGTAGGACCAAGCGGCGCGGGGGGCAAGCCGTCAGGGGAAGGTTCGTGGGGGCGTAAGGTGGGGTTGAACCCCACCCTACCAGGGGGCGGCACCCCTCTCCCCGGGC
Source organism: uncultured Paracoccaceae bacterium (assembly GCA_937927885.1). Lineage (GTDB taxonomy): Bacteria > Pseudomonadota > Alphaproteobacteria > Rhodobacterales > Rhodobacteraceae > Pararhodobacter. Next base: position 3,512 of record CALEZJ010000122.1, read on the forward strand.
GCCCCTGTGCCTGCCAAGCGGGGCGTGGGAAGTCTTGCCGAATCCTTAACGCGCAAGGTCAAGGCATTGAATTGAAGCCTCTTTTGTGAGTGTCCCACGCGTGGGACACCGGTTAGCCAAGGGACGCCAGACGCTCCATCAAGGCGCCGATCTGGGTGGTGTCGGCATTGGCAAAGGCGATGCGCATCTCGCGCGGGCCGTCCGGGTCGCCGTCGGGGCGGAACATCGTTCCGGGCAGCATCAGCACGCCCGCCCGCGCCAGAAGGTCGCGCGCGACGGCGGGCGAGGGCGCGTCGAACGGGTGGCGCGCATAGGCGAAATAGGCGCCGCAGCCCAGAAGCTCCCATCCCGGCAGTCGCGCGAAACCCTGCACCATGGCCGCGCGGCGGCGCAGGATCTCTTGCCGCTCGCCCGCGAGCCAGTCGGTGAGGTGTTCAAGCCCCCAGAGCGCCGCCATCTGACCCGGACCGGCGACGCAGATCGTCATCGTGTCGAGGAACTTTTCCACCTCGGCCAGCCGTTCGGGGGCCGCCGCGATGGCGCCGACCCGGTGGCCGGTCAGGCGGTAGGCTTTCGAAAAGCTGTAGAGGTGGATCAGCGTGCGGTCCCAGTCGGGATTCTGGAACAGGCGGTGCGGAGCGCCGTCGCGGGTGTGAAAATCGCGGTAGGTTTCATCGAGGATCAGCGCGAGTCCGTGGCGCTCTGCCAGGTCGGCAAAGGCGGTCAGCAGCGCTGCAGGGTATTCGACCCCGCCCGGATTGTTGGGCGAGACCAGCGCGATGGCGCGGGTGCGCGGGGTGATGAGGGCGGCGCAGCGGTCGGGATCGGGCATCAGCCCGGCGCCGGTGGGCAGGGGCACGGCCTCGATCCCGGTCATGCTGAGCCACATCGCGTGGTTGAAATACCAGGGCGTCGGCAGGATCACCGCGTCGCCCGGCCCCGCCAGCGTCGCCACCGCGGCGCAAAAGGCCTGATTGCAGCCCGAGGTCAGCGCGATCTGCCCGGGCGCTATGGTGGCGCCGTAAAGGGCCGAATTGCGTGCCGCCAGCCGTTCGCGCAGGGGCATGTTGCCCAGAACCGGGCTGTAGAGGTGGATCGCGGGATCGGTCATCACGGCCTCGGCCATGGCGCGGCGCATCGCCTCGGGCGGCGGGTCGACAGGGGCGGCCTGCGACAGGTTCAGCAGGGGCAGGTGTTCGGGCAGGCGGGTTTCGTTCAGCCAGCGCCGGGCCTCCATCACGGGCGGGGCGAGGGTGGTGGCGAGGGCGGGATTGACGAACATGGCGGGCCTTGGGTTCGGGTTTGGCGCAGCCTGCCCGATGGCCGCCGCCGGGGCAAGGTGCTGTCAGCGCCGGAGCGTCCGCAGCGCCGCCAGTGCACCGGCGATCCCCAGCGTCCCCAGATAGGCCCAGGGCAGCGGGCGTCCTGCGGCGGCGTGCAGGAGGCAGGCCAGCGCCACGCCCAGCCCGTAGACCGCGATCCCCGAGGCCATCAGCCCCGCGAGGTCCGCCCGCCTTGCGGCCAGTGCGGCCATCAGCCCGATGGTGAGCAGCATCGCGCCGATCAGCCGCGAGGTCAGCGCATCCGCAGGCCAGAGCCAGAGCGCGGCGACCGGCCCCGCGGGCCAGGCGAACAGCGCGAGGCCCCAAAGCAGGAACAGCGCCGCCGCCACGGTCCAGAGCCACCGCTGCGGGCTGGCGGGACCGGGCCGGGCGACCGGGATCCGTGCCAGCCCCGCCAGCGCGGCGAGGCCCAGCCCGCCCGCGATGGTGACAAAGCCCCAGACGACCGGTGCCTGCCAGTCCAGCCGGTCGGCGTGCAGGATCAGGATGACCCCCACCAGCGGCACCAGATAGAGGGTGAGCATGGCCATCAGGGCGCGCAGTCGCGGCGACTCGGGTCGGGCCATCACCTGGACGCCAACCGTGGCAAAGGCCAGCCCCGCGACGGCCAGGAACCGGAACGCCAGCGGGGCGGGCGTCCAGGCAAAGCTGCCCGGGATGCCTGCCCACCAGAAGGGCGCGCCGATCACGCCGCCCGCCGTGGTCGCCGCCAGCGTCAGCCGGACCCATGGCGGCCAGTCGGCAAGCTGCCGCGTGAAGAGGCGCAGCAGCAAGGCCACGGCGCCGATCAGCAGGGCCAGCGCCAGCAGGTATGGGGCGAGGTGGGACTGGGATTGCGGCATTGGCGCCTCGGGGTGAGGCGCCGAGGCTGCGCGCCCGCGGCGATTCGCGCAAGTGCCGCGCCCCTTGCCTTCGGGATGGCGCTGGCCCAAGACGGGGAAAACCCGAAGGTGCCATGACCCCCGCAGCCCGCCAATCCGCCGCCATAGACATTCTGGACCGCTGGCTGGGCGGGCAGGCGCTCGAGGCTGCGCTGACCCAATGGGCGCGCGCCAGCCGCTTTGCCGGCTCGGGCGACCGCGAGGCGGTGCGCGATCTTGTGTTCCGGGCGGTGCGCCAGCGCCGGTCGCTGGCGGCGTTGGGCGGGGGCGAAAGCGGGCGGGCCCTGCTGTTGGGCATGGCGCGCGCGGACGGGCAGGGGATCGAGGGCTGGACCGGACAGGGCCACAGCCCCGCGCCGCCGACCCAGGCCGAAGCGGCGCTGCTGGCCACTGCGCCCGCCGGATTGCCGCGCAGTGTCGCGCTGGATTGCCCGGACTGGCTGTTGCCATTGTTCGACGCGGCCCTGCCCGGGCAGGCGGACGCGGTGCTGGAGCGGATGCGCCAGCGCGCCCCGGTCTTCGTGCGGGTCAATGCCGCGCGGGCGGGTGTCGCCGAGGTCAGCGCGGAACTGGCCCGGGACGGGATCGCGACGCGGCCGTGTCCCCTCGCGCCCCATGCGCTGGAAGTCACGGAGAACGCACGAAAATTGCGCGGCACGCCGGCCTTTGCGCAGGGCCGGATCGAACTGCAGGACGCGGCCAGCCAGGCCGTCGCCCACCGCTTTGCCAAAGCCGTGGGGCCCGGCGAGGCGCTGGATTATTGCGCCGGGGGCGGAGGCAAGGCGCTGGCGCTGGCGGCGCTGGGCCTCAGGGTCAGCGCGCATGACGCCAACCCCGGGCGCATGGCAGACCTGCCTGCCCGCGCCACCCGTGCGGGCGCGGCGATCACGGTGGTGAAGGGCGCGCCGCGGGGGCAGTGGCGGGCAATCCTGGCCGACGCGCCCTGCTCGGGCTCGGGCAGCTGGCGCCGCGCCCCCGAGGCGAAATGGACCTTTACCCCGGAGCGTCTTGCCGAATTGACCCGCGTGCAGGACGACATCCTGCAGCGCTGCGCCGCGCTGTGCGCGCCGGGTGGGGTGCTGGGCTATGCGACCTGCTCGGTTCTGGAGGTGGAAAACGAGGCGCGCGTGACCGCCTTCCTTGGCCGCCATCCGGACTGGAACCCGGCCGGCGTACTGCGGCTGTCGCCTCTCGATGGCGGGGACGGGTTCTTTCTGGCGCTGCTGCAAAGGACCTGAGGCGCGCAAATCGGGTTGCAGTTACAACCTATGGTGGTATCGTGAGCGTGTTAACCAGCCCTTAACCTGCCGGGATCACACTCAGACCGATGCTTTCGTCGAAAGAACCGACCGAACCGCCCAGGACCGAAGCGACCAGGATGCCAGCCGACGCAGCCCTCTCCACGCCGCCCGCCGCCGTCGGCCTTGGCCTGCGCCCCTCGCTGACGCTTGCCGCGCTGGCGCTTGGGGCCGTCGGATTGGGCTGCGTCGCCCTGGGGTTGGCCTGGGTCGGCTTTGCCAGTGGCGCGATGATCGTCGCCACTTCGGCAATCACCATGGCCCTGGTCGGCGGGGCGCTCGCCCTCGCGCGGCGGATGGCCCGGCACCGGCGTGACCGCTCGGCGGGCCTGCTCGCGCAGGCCTTCGCGCATGACCCTGACGCGGTCTGCGTGACCGATCGCAGCGGCAGGGTCAGCGCGGTCAACCTGCGCGCCGCCGATTGCCCCCAGCCCGAAATGCGGCTGCGCGGCTGGTGCGTCGATCCCGGTCAGGTCGTGGCGGCTGTGCTGGCCGAGGTTGGGGTGTCAGGCCATGCAACACGGGAATTTCGAAGGCAAGACAATGGATTGCGCATCAGTGCCCATGCCGCCGAGGGCCTTCGCGATGTGGTGATCTGGCGGTTCAGCCCCGTCGCCCAATCCGGGCAGCGGACGATCGACTCGCTGGGCTTGCCCATCGTCAGCCGGGAGGGGGGCGAGATCGTCGCCAATGCCGCCGCGCGCGCGCTGATCGACCTCGACAGCCCTTCGGGGCGGGCCGTCATCGACGCGGCGCTCGACGGGACGGGCGAGGTCACGCTGGCAGATGGAACCCAGCTTCTGGCGGTGGGCACGGCCTCGCGCGATGGGCCCCTGGATGTGGTCCTCCTTCCCGCCAGGACCGGGCTGGCCGCCGGAACGCGCGCGCTTGGGCCCGGGACTGACTTTGACGACATTCCGGTGGCCTTGGCCAACCTGTCGTCCGACGGGCGAATCACCGGCACGAATCGCCTTGCGCGCCTGCTTCTGGGATTGTCGGTGGGCGAGCCGCGCTTTTTCTGGGAGGTGGTCGAGGGGTTGGGGCGCCCGGTCTCCGACTGGCTCGAGGATGCGCGCGCCGGCCGCCAGCTTGGTCGCCCCGAGGTGCTTCGGGCCACGCTCACCGGTCAGGAGACCTTTGTCCAGATCATCCTGCGCCGGGGTATCGACGGCGCGCTGGTGGCGGTGATCTCGGACGCGACCGAACTGAAATCGCTCGAGGCCCGCTTTGTCCAGAGCCAGAAGATGCAGGCAATCGGACAACTGGCCGGCGGAATTGCGCATGACTTCAACAACCTGCTGACCGCCATTGCCGGGCATTGCGATCTGTTGCTGCTGAACCGCGACCGGTTCGATCCGGATTATGACGACCTGCTGCAGATCCACCAGAATTCGAACCGCGCCGCGGCGCTGGTCCGCCAGTTGCTGGCCTTCTCGCGCAAGCAGACCCTGAAGACCGAGGTCCTGACCCTTGAAAGCCTGCTCGAGGACCTGACGCATCTGCTGACCCGGCTGGTCGGCGAACGCATCTCGCTGGTCCTCGACCATGACCCGGATCTGGGCGCGATCCGCGCCGATCGTCGCCAGCTTGAACAGGTGATCATGAACCTGGTGGTCAACGCGCGCGACGCGATGCCGATGGGCGGGGTGATCCGCATCGAGACCCGCGCATTGCAACTGGGCGCCGAAATGGAATACGGGCGCGCCCGCGTTCCTGCGGGCACCTACGCGCTGATTCGCGTGATCGACCAGGGCATCGGGATCCCTGCCGACATCGTCGACAAGATCTTCGAGCCCTTCTTCACCACCAAGAAAGTCGGCGAGGGGACCGGGCTCGGTCTTTCGACGGCCTATGGCATCGTCAAGCAAATGGGCGGCTTCATCTTTTGCGACAGCGTCGAAGGGTCGGGGACGACCTTTTCGCTGTATTTCGCGCTGGCCGATACCGCCTCATCGCGCGCGGCGAGCGCCCCGGGGCTGCCGCCGCCGCCCCCCGGCAGTGTCGAGGTCCCGGTACCCGTTGCGCGCCCGGCCCCCCGCACCGCGCCGCGCCAGACGCCAGCGGCCGAGGTTGCGGCAGGGTCGGGTCGCGGCCGCGCCGTCCTTCTGGTCGAGGACGAAGCCCCGGTGCGCGCCTTTGCCGCGCGGGCCCTGCGCCATCAGGGCTATCAGGTCTTCGAGGCCCAGGACGGCGAGCAGGCGCTGGAATTCCTCGAGGATCCGTCCGTCCAGGTCGACATCTTCGTCACCGATGTCATCATGCCGGGCATCGACGGTCCGGGCTGGGTCACGCAGGCGCTGGACCGCAGGCCCCAGACCCCGGTGGTTTTCGTCTCGGGCTATACCGAAGACACGCTCAGCGCCGCGCTGACCCGGATCCCGCGCGCGGTGTTTCTGGGCAAGCCTTTCTCGCTGGGCGACCTGACCGAAACGATCGCGCGGCAAATCGCCAGTTGACCGGAGACCCCGCTTTCGCGCGGCTCCGGCTGGCCGGATCGGGTCGTCCCCGGCGCCGCAGAGGTCGGTTGCGGTGCTTGCAATGGCCGGTTGCGCTGCTACGAGGGGCGAAAGCACCGTGAACTTCGGAAAACCATGATGACCGACCCCCTCGCCGCCCGCATCCGCCAGACCATCGACAGCAAGACCAAACCTCTGGGTGCCCTGGGCCGGATTGAGGACCTTGCGGCACAGATCGCGATGGTGCAGGGCAGCGTCGCCCCGGTGATGACCCGGTGCACGCTGACCATCTTTGCCGCCGATCACGGCATCGCCCACGCCGGGGTCTCGGCCTTTCCGCAGGTGGTGACGGGCCAGATGGTGCTGAATTTCCTCGCGGGCGGGGCGGCGGCCAATGTCTTTGCCCGGGTGAACGGGGTCGCGCTGCAGGTGGTCGATGCCGGTGTCGCGGGCGAGCCCATCGACCATCCGGCGTTGATCCGCCACCGCATCGCGCCCGGCACGGCGAATTTCCTCACCGGACCGGCGATGAGCGGGGAGCAGGCGCAACAGGCGCTGGCCGCGGGCCGCACCGTCGCGCGCGGGGCGGCGGGCGAGGCCTTGGCCTTTGGCGAGATGGGCATCGCCAACACCGCCACCGCGGCGGTGCTGGCCCACAAGCTGAGCGGCCTGCCGCTGGCTGACCTGGTCGGACGCGGCACCGGGCTCGATGATGCCGGCCTGGCGCGCAAACGTGCGATCCTCGAACAGGCGGCGGCGCGCACGGCAGACCTGACCCCGGACCAGGCGATGGCCGAATACGGCGGGTTTGAAATCGTCATGATGGCCGGCGCCATGCTGGAAACTGCCGCCTCGCGCCGCATCGTGCTGGTCGACGGCTTCATCGCCACGGCCGCCGCGCTGCTGGCGATCCGCCTCGAACCGGCGTCCCGCGCCGCGATGGTCTTCGCCCATGCCTCGCACGAGGCTGGCCACCGCGCGCTGCTGACCCATCTCGACGCCCGGCCCCTGCTGGAACTCGACATGCGGCTGGGCGAGGGGACGGGTGCGCTGCTGGCCTGGCCGATGCTGCGCGCGGCGGCGGCGATGATGACCGACATGGCCAGCTTTGCCGAGGCCGGCGTCTCGGGCAACGATTGAGCCGATGCGGGGCGCGCGCGCGGCACTGGTCTTTCTGACGCGGCTGCCCGGCGGACAGCTGGAGTCGCCGGATTTCGCCCGCGCCCCGGGCTGGTTCGGCGTGGTTGGCCTGGGGAGCGGCGTTGCGCTGGCCGGGGTCTGGACCCTTGCCAGCCTTGTCTGGCCGCCGCTCGTCGCGGCTCTGGCGACCGTTGCGGCGGGGCTTCTTCTGACCGGGGCGCTGCACGAGGACGGGCTGGCCGATACCTTCGACGGTCTCGGCGCGCAGCGCACGCGCGAGCGCGCGCTGGAGATCCTGCGCGACAGCCGGATCGGCACCTATGGCGCGCTGGCGCTGGGCATGGGGCTGGCCACGCGCGTTGCGGCGCTGGTCGCGCTGGGCCCCGTGGTGCCGGTCGCGCTGATCGCCGGGCAGGGGCTGAGCCGCGTTGCCATGACCCTGGCGCTGCGCCGCGGCCCCTATCTGCGCGCCGCCGGGGCGGGAAGCGGCATGACCGGGCCCCTGGGGACCGGTCGCTGGCCGCTTCTGGCCGCGACACTGGTCGCCCTCGCGCTCGGCCTCTGGGGGCTGGGCGGCGCGCTCATCGGCGGGTTGATCGGCCTGACGCTGGCCACGCTGATGCTGCGCCACTGGGCCCTGCGCCGCCTTGGCGGGATCACCGGCGACATCCTCGGCGCGATCCAGGTGCTGGGCGATCTCGGCTTTGTGCTGGGGGTGCTGGCATGGGGGTGATCCTGCTGCGCCATTCCCGGCCCGAGGGCGCGGCCGGCCTGTGTTACGGCCGCACCGACCTGCTGCCCGATGGCAGTCTCGCCGCCGAAATCGCCCGCCTCGCTGCCGAACTTCCGCCGGTGGCGCGCGTCGTCTCCTCGCCGCTGACCCGCTGCCGCCGACTGGCCGAAGGGCTGGCGCAAGCGCGCGCACTGCCCCTGAGCCTCGATCCCGATCTGATCGAGATGGACTTCGGTGCCTGGGAAAACACGCCCTGGGACGCGATCCCCCGCGCCGAACTCGACGCCTGGGCTGCCGATTTCCTTCACGCGCGACCCCACGGCGGCGAATCCGTCGCCATGCTTGCCGGGCGCACCCGGCGCGTGCTCGATGCCCTGTCCGGCCCCGAGCCGGTGCTGGCCGTCACCCATGCGGGCATCATCAAGGCCGCCCGCGCCGCCATCGGCGCCCCCGATCCCTGGCGCCATGAAACCCCGTTCGCAACCTGGATCACGCTGGATTGGCCATGTCGGTAACTCTTGTCCTCGGGGGGGCGCGGTCCGGCAAATCGGCGCTGGCCGAGCGGCTGACCCGCGCGGGCGGCGCCGATCCGGTCTATGTCGCCACGGCCGGGGCCTGGGATGACGAGATGCGCGCCCGGATCGCTGCCCATCAGGCTGACCGCGCCGGACAGGGCTGGCACACGATCGAGGCGCCGATCGACCTGCCCGCGGCTCTGGCCGCTGCGGGTGCCGCGCCGGTGCTGGTCGATTGCCTCACGCTCTGGCTGACCAACCTCATGCTGGGCGATCACCCGATCCTGCCCGCGACCGACCGGCTCGTCGCTGCCCTCGATCGCCCCGGCCCCACGGTTCTTGTCGCCAACGAGGTCGGCCTTGGCATAGTCCCCGAAAACGCCCTTGCCCGGCGCTTTCGCGACGAAGCCGGGCGGCTGAACCAGCGCATCGCCGCGCGCGCCGACACGGTGGTCTTTATCGCCGCAGGGCTGCCCCTGGTGCTCAAGGGGCAGATCTGACCCCCCCCTTTATTCCCACCACCGGTCGATGCGGGCGATGTCGTCATCGGACCAGCCCAGATGATGCGCCAGTTCGTGAACATAGACATGGGTGACCAGCGCCCCCAGCGTGACATCGCCACGCGCCGACCATTCATCGAGGATCGCCGCGCGAAAGAGCCAGATCACATCCGGCTGCACGGCCACGTCGAACAGCGATTTCTGCGTCAGCGGCACGCCGTCGTATAGCCCGGTCAGTTCCAGCGGGTCCTCGATCCCCAGATCGTCCAGCATCTCCTCGCTCGCCACCTCTGCCACCTGCACCGCGACCCCGCGCGCGGCCTCGGCAAAGGGGGCGGGCAGCGCGCGGCGCGCCGCATCGGCCAGCAGTTCGAGGTCTTCCAGTGACGGCGCCCGCATGCGCGCCCAGTTCACTCCGGCCATTCATCCCTCCCTGTCCTGCCTGTGATATGGACAAATCGCGGGCCTTGGTTCAATACCTCGCCCAACAGGAGAGCCCCGATGATCGTCACCCGCTTTGCCCCTTCGCCCACCGGCTGGATCCATGTCGGCAACCTGCGCACGGCGCTGATGAACTATCTCATCGCGCGCAAGAGCGGCGGGCAATTCATCCTGAGGCTCGATGACACCGATCAGGAGCGCTCAAAGCAGGAATATGCCGACGGGATCATGGCCGATCTCGACTGGCTGGGCCTGCATTGGGACCGGGTCGAGCGCCAGTCCGCGCGGCTGGAGCGCTATGCCGACGAGGCGGCAAGGCTGCGCGCCGCGGGGCGGTTCTATGAGTGTTTCGAGACGCCGGTGGAACTGGACCTGAAGCGCAAGAAGCAGCTGAACATGGGCAAGCCGCCGGTCTATGACCGTGCCTCGCTGGCGCTGGACGAGGCGGGCCGCGCCAAGGCTCGGGCCGAGGGGCGCGAGGGCTACTGGCGCTTCCTGCTGGATCAGCAGCGCATCGAATGGACGGACGGGATCCTGGGGCCGATCTCGATCGACGCCGCCTCGGTCAGCGACCCGGTGCTGATCCGC
>CALEZJ010000123.1 GCA_937927885.1 uncultured Paracoccaceae bacterium
GGCGAGGAGGCCGCCGAATGGTGGAGCCGGGTCGGCGATACCGGGCCGGGCCTGCCCGTCAAGGCGCGCGAGCATCTGTTCGCCGCCTTCCAGGGCGGCGCGCGCAAGGGTGGCACCGGGCTTGGTCTGGCCATCGTCCTTGGGGCGGCGGGTTGGCTGATCTTTGGCGATCCGTGGCTGGGCATCGTTTTGGGCATGGCGATGATCTGCAATCAGGTCGTCGCTGCGCTGGGCGGGGTTCTGGTGCCCCTGACGCTGGAGCGGTTCGGGCTGGACCCGGCACTTGCCTCGGGCACCTTCGTCACGACGTTGACCGATGTGATGGGCTTTTTCGCCTTCCTCGGGTTTGCGACGCTGATTCTGTTATGACCCCGGACTCCATCAAGGCAGAGGCCCGCAAGGCAGCATTTGCCGCACGCAAGGCGGTGTTCGGCACCGGGCGCGATGCCGCCGCGCAGGCCCATCTGGCGGCGGCCCTGGCCCCGTTCGGCCCGGCGCCCTTGTCGGGCTACCTGCCCATCCGCACCGAGATCGACCCCCTGCCCGTGATGGCCGCGCATCCCGGTCCGGTTGGCGTGCCGGTGATCCCGGGACCCGCGCAGGCGTTGCAGTTTCACCTCTGGACGCCCGGGTGTGATCTGGTTGACGGCCCCTTTGGTGCGCGCGTTCCGGCCCGGGGTGTGGCGATGGTGCCGCGCGTGCTGATCGTGCCGCTGCTGGCCTTTGATGCGCGCGGCTACCGGCTGGGCTATGGCGGCGGCTTTTACGACCGCACGCTGGCCGCCCTGCGCGCGGCCGGTCCGGTGACGGCGCTGGGCTATGCCTTTGACGCGCAGGAAGTTTCCGAGGTTCCCATCGACGCGTTTGACCAGAGACTTGACGGATTGGTCAGCGAAAGCGGGTTGCGCCTCTTCACCTGACCCACCCCTCCATTCACCCCGATTACCCTTGGGTGAATGCGGCAAGGGTTCGGCGGGGCAGTCCCGCTCCCCCTTGCCTTGCCCAGCCCCGCCGCTAGACTCTCGTCGAAAAGGACCCCGCCATGCAGCGTTCACCCCTCGGCCCCTCGGGCCCCGTCGTGCCCGCCTTTTGCCTCGGCACCATGACCTGGGGTCGACAGACTCCGCTGGACGACGCGCATCGCCAGATCGACCTTGCGCTCGACCATGGCATCGATTTCCTCGACACCGCCGAGATGTATCCGACCAACCCGGTGCAGGCAGAAACGCTTGGTGTCACCGAATCGGTGATCGGTGCGTGGATCGCGGCGCGGGGCGGGGCAGGGCGATTGACGCTGGCCAGCAAGGTGACCGGCAAGGGCAGCCCGGTGATCCCCGGTGGTTCGCCCGCCATCGACGCGGCTCGCCTGCGCCAGTCGGTCGAGGGGTCGCTGGCGCGGTTGCGGACCGACCATATCCACCTCTACCAACTCCACTGGCCGAACCGGGGCGGCTATCACTTTCGCCAGAACTGGCGCTATGCGCCCAAGGGCGACGTCGCGCAAATTCGCGCCAACATGGCCGAGGTTCTGGCCGAGGCCGCAACCCTGGTGGGCGAGGGCAAGATCGGTGCTCTGGGCCTGTCGAACGAAACCGCCTGGGGCCTGTCGCAATGGTTGCGGATTGCCGAAGATCAGGGACTGCCGCGCATCCTGTCGGTGCAAAACGAATACTCGCTGCTGTGCCGCCTGTTCGACACCGACCTCGCCGAGACCAGCGTGATGGAGGACGTCCCGCTTCTCGCCTTCTCGCCGCTCGCGGCCGGCCTGCTGACCGGCAAGTACGCGGGCGATGTGACGCCCGAGGGAACGCGCCGGTCGGTCAACCCGGATCTTGGCGGACGCATCACTGCGCGGGTCTTTGACGCGGTCGCGGCCTATCTGGGGCTGGCACGCGACAACGGGGTCGACCCCGTGGTGATGGCGCTGGCCTGGGTGCGAAGCCGACCCTTCCGCGCGATTCCGATCCTTGGGGCCACGACACTGGAGCAATTGCAGCGCCAACTTCCGGCTCTCGAGGTGACACTGCCGCCAGAACTGCTGGCGGCGATCGACCGCCTCCATCGCGCCCATCCGTTGCCGTACTAGGCGAAAGATGCGCGCGCTTTTCCTCGCCCTGATCGGATTGCTTCTGGTGGTCGGCTGCGGGGCGCCGCCGACCGGTCCGGGCGAACCTGTCGAC
>CALEZJ010000124.1 GCA_937927885.1 uncultured Paracoccaceae bacterium
GAAGACCGGATCGGGCCATTCGACCGGCAGCGACAGGCCGGTGGTGTCCTGCCCATGCGGCGCGAACAGGTTCGACGCACGGGCGCGCGTCGTCACGTCCGGGGTCAGGCCGAAGATGATATCGGCCTCGGTCCGCTCACCCTCCATCAGGATGCGGGGCAGGATGTCGCCGGTGACAAAGCGCAATTCGCAATCGCAGAACGCCTCGAAACCTTCCTTGATCTTCGGTCCCGGTCCCCATTCGCTGGCGACGTAATCGCCGGCATAGACGGTCAGCACGGGCCTTTCCTGCGCCATGGCGGGACCGGCGGCCAGCAGGGCAAGGATGAGAGGTGTCTTCATCGCGGCGTCCTTTCACGGGTTCCGAAAGAAAGGACAGCGCACCTTCCCTCCGCCGGTGTTGACCGGATCAGGTTCAACGGGTCCGCTTTCGCGTCTCAGCCACATGGCCCCCCGAGGTGATGCCGAATGTAGGGATTTCGCAGCCCGGTGCAAGCGGCTAGAAAGCGCCGGACAGCAGGCGAAGGACCGTCATGACCGACCAGCCCACACCGATGATGGCGCAGTATCTGGCGATCCGCGAGGCCAATCCGGGCGCGCTGCTGTTCTATCGCATGGGCGATTTCTACGAGATGTTCTTCGATGACGCGCTGGCTGCATCCGCCGCGCTGGACATCGCGCTGACGAAACGGGGCACCCATCTGGGCGAGCCGATCCCGATGTGCGGGGTGCCGGTCCATGCGGCTGAATCCTATCTTCTGACGCTGATCCGCAAGGGGTTTCGCGTCGCCATCGCCGAACAGATGGAGGACCCGGCCGAGGCGAAGAAGCGCGGGGCGAAATCGGTGGTGGCGCGCGACGTGGTGCGGTTGGTCACCCCCGGCACATTGACCGAGGAATCGCTGCTTGAGGCGCGGCGGCACAACTATCTGGCGGCTTTCGCGCAGGTGCGGGACGAATGCGCGCTGGCCTGGGTGGATATCTCGACCGGCGCCTTTCAGGTGATGGAATGCCCGCTGCCGCGTCTGGCCCCCGAACTGGCGCGGCTGGCCCCGCGCGAATTGCTGGCCGCCGATGGTTCGGGTCTGGACGATCTGGCGACGGATTCCGGGGCGGCGCTGACCGACCTGCATGTCGGCGCCTTCGACAGCGCGGCGGGCGCGCGGCGGCTGTGCGCGCTCTATGGGGTCGAGACGCTGGACGGGTTCGGCACCTTCACCCGCGCCGAACTGGCCGCAATGGGCGCCATCGTCGATTATCTGGACCTGACGCAGAAGGGCAAGCTGCCGCTGCTGCGCCCGCCGGTGCGCGAAAGGGCAGGCGGCGCGATGCAGATCGACGCCGCTACCCGCCGCAATCTGGAACTGACACAGGCTTTGTCGGGCGGGCGCGAAGGCAGCCTGCTGGCGGCCATCGACCGGACGGTGACGGCGGCGGGCGCACGGCTGCTGGAACGCCGGATCAGCGCGCCAAGCCGCGATCTGACGCTGATCCACGCACGGCAGGACGCGGTGGCGATGCTGGTCGATGATCCGCGCCTGTCCGCCGATCTGCGTGACGCTCTGGCGCGGGTGCCCGACATGGACCGCGCCCTGTCGCGGCTGGCGCTGGACCGGGGCGGGCCACGCGATCTGGCCGCGATCCGGGCCGGGCTGACGCAGGGCACGGCCATTGCCGCCCGGCTGCCGGGTGACGCCGCGCCGGTCCTGCGCGATGCCGCGCGCGACCTGACCGGGCATGACGATCTGATCGACCTTCTGGATCAGGCGCTGGTGGCCGAGCCGCCTTTGCTGGCGCGCGACGGCGGCTTCGTCGCGCCCGACTATGACGCGGATCTGGACCAGACCCGCCGTTTGCGGGACGAGGGGCGCGGCGTCATTGCCGGGATGCAGGCCGATTATGCCGCGCAGACCGGGATCGGCAGCCTGAAGATCAAGCATAACAACGTGCTGGGCTATTTCATCGAGACCACCACGACCCATGCCGAGCGTATGCTGGCGATGCCCGACCGCTTCATCCACCGCCAGACCACGGCGAACCAGATCCGTTTCACCACGGTCGAGTTGTCGGAACTGGAGACCCGTATCCTCAACGCCCGCGACTGTGCGCTGGAGATCGAGCGTGGCATTTTTGAGCGTCTGCGCGCCGCCATACTGGACCGCTCGGCGCAGATCGGGCAGGCGGCGCGGGCGCTGGCGGAAATCGACCTTGCCGACGCCTTTGCCGATCTGGCGACGGGTGAGGGCTGGACGCGGCCGCATGTCGATGACAGCCGCGCCTTTGTGATCACGGGTGGCCGTCATCCGGTGGTGGAACGTGCCCTGAAACGAAAGGCGCAGGCGTTCGTCGCCAATGACTGCGATCTGACCGAAGACGCGACCCGGGCCATCTGGCTGCTGACCGGCCCGAACATGGCCGGCAAATCGACCTTTCTGCGCCAGAACGCGCTGATCGCGGTGCTGGCGCAGGCGGGGGCGTTTGTTCCCGCGCGCTCCGCCCATATCGGCCTTGTCAGCCAGTTGTTCAGCCGCGTGGGCGCCGCCGACGATCTGGCGCGGGGGCGATCCACCTTCATGGTCGAGATGGTGGAAACCGCCGCGATCCTCAATCAGGCCGACGACCGTGCGCTGGTGATCCTGGACGAAATCGGGCGGGGGACGGCGACATGGGACGGGCTCAGCATCGCCTGGGCGGTGATGGAGCATCTGCACGGCGTCAACCGCTGCCGCGCCCTGTTCGCGACCCATTACCATGAGATGACGGCCCTGTCGGCCAAGCTGGAGGGGGTGGAAAACGCCACCGTCGCCGTCCGCGAATGGGAGGGCGAGGTGATCTTTCTGCACGAGGTCAGGAAAGGGGCGGCGGATCGGTCCTATGGCGTTCAGGTCGCGCGGCTGGCGGGCCTGCCCGCATCGGTGGTGGACCGCGCGCGCGAGGTTCTGGACGCGCTGGAATCGGGCGAACGCGAGGGTGCCGCCCGTCCCGCCGCGCTGATCGACGATCTGCCGCTGTTCCGCGCCGTGCCCCCCGCGCCGCCTGCCAAGGCCAAGGCAAGTCCTCTGGACGCGCGGATGAAAGAGGTGCATCCCGACAGCCTGACCCCGCGCGAGGCGCTGGACCTGATCTATGAATTGAAAGCCCTGACCGGAGAAACGCCATGAGCTACAACACTTTCGGCCGCGAATTCCGGTTTACCACCTGGGGCGAAAGCCACGGCCCGGCGCTTGGCGCGACCGTCGATGGCGTCCCGCCCGGGGTGGCGCTGGACGAGGCTTATATCCAGCAATTCCTCGACCGCCGCCGCCCCGGCACCAGCAAGCACACCACGCAGCGCAAGGAACCCGATCAGGTCCGCATCCTGTCAGGCATGTTCGAGGGGCGCACCACCGGCACGCCCGTCCAGTTGATGATCGAGAATACCGACCAGCGCAGCAAGGATTACGGAGAGATCGCGCAGGCGTTCCGCCCCGGCCATGCCGATATCGCCTATCACCTGAAATACGGCATCCGCGACTATCGCGGCGGCGGGCGGTCTTCGGCGCGCGAAACGGCGGCGCGGGTGGCGGCGGGGGGCGTGGCGCAGGCGGTGCTGCGCGAACTGGTCCCGGATCTGCGGATTACCGGCTATATGGTGCAGATGGGCGCGCTGCATCTGGACCGCGCGAAATTCGATGCGGGCGCCATCGGTGGCAATCCGTTCTTCCTGCCCGATGCCACCGCCGCCGCCGAATGGTCCGATTATCTGGACAGCATCCGCAAGGACCAGAACAGCGTCGGCGCCGCCATCGAAGTGCTGATCGAGGGGTGCCCGCCGGGTCTTGGCGCGCCGGTCTATGCCAAGCTGGACACCGATCTTGCCGCCGCGATGATGTCGATCAATGCCGTCAAGGGCGTCGAGATCGGCGAGGGGATGGGTGCCGCCGCCCTGACCGGCACCGCCAATGCCGATGAGATCCGCATGGGCAATGACGGGCCGTTCTTCCTGTCGAACCATGCGGGCGGCATCCTGGGCGGGATCAGCACCGGACAGGACATCGTGGTGCGTTTTTCGGTCAAGCCGACCAGTTCCATCACCACCCCGCGCCGCACAATCGACCGGCACGGGCGCGAGATCGACCTGATCACGAAGGGTCGCCACGACCCCTGCGTGGGTATCCGCGCGGTGCCGGTGGCCGAGGCCATGGCGGCCTGCGTGATTCTGGACCATCTGCTGATGGACCGCGCCCAGACCGGCGGGGAACGCGGCCGGATCGGAGGCGACGACGCCTGAGACTGGCCAAGCATTCACCCGAGGGATCGCCCGCCCGGGTCGTGGTTGCGTGATTTGCGACGCAAACGGACACTTGCGCGATTCTCTGGTCATCTGCTTTTCCGGGGCCTATGCCTTGAGAGAGAGGGTGAAGCCCGATGACGCCGAGAATCCGCCAGCATCTCCATGACTACCTCGTCTGGTATTTCATCACATTCGGGGCCGTTTGCGGGCTTGCATTTCTGTTCGTATTGGCTTTGGCCGAGGGGGCTTTTGAGGCGTTCTGGTGGTGGGCGGAATCCGCGCTGGCAACCTGGCTTGTCACATTCGTTCCCGCTGGGCTGGCCTGGATGGCGGTTTGTGAATTCGCCGCCCGCATTCACAGGGGGCCGATGGCAGGCATCTTCTGGTCGGGGGCGGCGGCTACCGCAGTTTCCCTGTGGATGATGGCAATCGGTGAAGATGCCTCATTCCTGCCGCACTGGATGGTGGTATCGCTGTTTCCGGCGCTCCATGTCGGCTCTTTCCCTTTTGTCATACTCGGCCCGGCAATCGCGCTCTGCCTTGGTAGCAAGCGGGCCTATGGATGGCGTTTTCTGTGAAGAGTGACGGGCGGTCACGCGCTTGTCCGCCCTGCCCGAACCACGACCCTTCTTCCGAAATCCCGCATTGTCGCAAAACTGTCATTTTTATTTCGCAATAGCGTCACCCATGGCGCTTAGGTCACGCTCAGCCCCTTTACGGGCAGACCGACTCAGGAGAGATCCATGACTCC
>CALEZJ010000125.1 GCA_937927885.1 uncultured Paracoccaceae bacterium
CCAGGCCCCGGTCAGACAAAATCAGCGCAAGGTTCCCCGATAACCACGGGCGTGACAACCGATAACAAAGGGGTAAGAGGTTGATTTGTATTACCTATTTCCCATGTTCCCTCTGACCGCCCCAGGCATGCGCCTTGCCGCCCCGCTCTCGACTCGCCGTGGCGACCCGTTGACACGCCCCCCCGAACCCGGCCAGATTGGCGCAAACGTCGCGCCCGGTTATCCGATAACAGGCCCTCCAGAGGCCCCGAAGGACCCCCCATGCCCCATGCCCTCGTCACCGAATCGGATATCGACACCTTTCAGCGCGACGGTGTCGTGGTGATTCGGGGTCTCTGGCGCGACTGGGTGGATACCCTGCGCGCCGGAATCGAGCGCAATCTGCGCGAACCCGGGCCCTATGCCGCCGAAAACCTGAAACCCGGCGAGGGAGGGCGCTTTTTCGACGATTACTGCAACTGGGAACGGATCCCCGAATTCGTCGAGGTGATCCGCAACTCGCCCGTGGCAGAGGTGGCGGGGGACCTCATGCAGTCGCAGCGGGTGCAGATGTTCCATGACCACGTTCTGGTCAAGGAGCCCGGAACCTCGAAACCCACGCCCTGGCATCAGGACGGTCCCTATTACTTTGTCGCCGGGCGCCAGACGGTCAGCTTCTGGTCGCCCCTGGACCCGGTCAGCGATGCGACTCTGCGCTGCGTGGCGGGATCGCATCGCTGGCCCCGGCAGGTTCTGCCCACCCGCTGGCTGGCCGAGACGGATTTCTACCCCGACCCCGGCGACTGGATGCCGGTGCCCGATCCCGACGCCGAGGGCATGGACATCCGCGAATGGGCGCTGGAGCCGGGGGATGCAGTGGCCTTCGATTTCCTGACCCTGCACGGCGCGCGCGGCAACACCACGCAAAACCGCCGCCGGGCGTTTTCCCTGCGTCTGATCGGCGAGGACGCCCGCTATGTCGAGCGCCCGGGTCGCACCTCGCCGCCCTACCCCGGTCACGGCATGCAGGCGGGTCAGCGGCTGCGCGAGGACTGGTTCCCGGTTCTCAGGGCATGAGCCGCCCGGAAAAACACTCGCTGACGCTGCGCGGTCACCGCACCTCGGTCTCGCTCGAGCCCGAGTTCTGGGCCGCTTTCCGCGCCCTTGCCGCCCGCCGGGGCCAGGGCCTCAACGAAGCGGCCGCCCAGATCGACGCACAGCGCGACGAAACGGGTCTGGCCACGGCGATCCGGCTGGAGGTCCTGCGCGACCTGCAGGCGCAAATTACCTGACCGCGCCCTTTCATCTTGCTGCAAATCCTCTCAGGGGGTGAATTGGCGCAGCCAAGAGGGGGCGCGAGCGCCCCCTGTCTGTTACACGCCCATCGCCCTCAGCCGCGCGATCAGCGCGGCGGTCGAGGCATCCTTGCCCTCGGTCCCAGCCTTGCCCTCGATCATCGGCAGGAGTTGCATCGCCAGTTCCTTGCCCAGTTCGACGCCCCATTGGTCAAACGAGTTGATGCCCAGCACCACCCCCTCGACAAAGACCCGGTGTTCGTAAAGCGCCACGATCGCCCCCAGAACGGCCGGGGTCAGCCTGGGATAGAGCAGCATCGTCGAGGGTCGGTTGCCGGGAAACACCCGGTGGCGGGCCTGGCGTTCCAGTTCGTTGCCGGTCAGCCCGCGCGCCGCCATCAGTCCGCGCGCCACCTCGAGAGAACGGCCGCGCATCAGCGCCTCGGCCTGTGCAAGGCAATTCGCCGCCAACAGCCGGTGCTGATGGGCCAGCGCGGGCTCGTGGCCATGAGCGGCCAGAAGGAACTCGCAGGGGACAACATCGGTGCCCTGATGGATCAACTGGTAAAAGGCGTGCTGGCCGTTGGTGCCGGGCTCGCCAAAGACCACGGGGCCGGCGGGCACCTGCAACGCCGTGCCATCCATCGCGACCGATTTGCCGTTCGATTCCATTTCGAGTTGCTGCAGATAGGCGGGCAGCCGCGCCAGCCGCTGGTCATAGGGCAGCACCGCGCGCGCGCCGAATCCGCAGACCTGCCGATGCCAGATGCCGACCAGGGCCAGCATCGCAGGCATGTTGGCCGCCAGCGGAGCGCTGCGGAAATGCTGGTCCATCGCCGAGGCTCCGGCCAGAAAGGCGCGGAAATCCTCGGGCCCGATGGCGATCATCAGGCTGAGCCCGATCGGCCCCCACATCGAATAGCGCCCGCCGACCCAATCGGCAAAGCCGAAGACCCGCGCCGGATCGATGCCAAAGGCCGAGGTCCGGTCCATCGCCGTCGACAAGGCCACGAATTGCCGCGTCGGCTCGGCCACCGATCGCGCCATCCAGTCGCGCGCAGTAAGGGCATTGGTGATGGTCTCGATGGTGGTGAAGGTCTTCGAGGCCACGATCACCAGCGTGGTCTGCGGGTTCAAGCCGTCGAGCACGTCCTGGATATGCGCCCCGTCCACATTCGACACGAAGTGACAGCGCGGACCGTCGCAATAGGGCGCCAGCGCCTGCACGGCCATCGCAGGCCCCAGGTCGGACCCGCCGATGCCGATGTTCACGACATCGGTGATCCGCCCGCCCACGCCCCGGATGCGCCCGTCGCGCAGATCGCGGGCGAAGCCTTCCATCCGCGCCAGCGTCGCACGCACCTCGGGCATGACATTGACGCCATCGACAAACACGCTGCCTTCAAGGTTGCGCAGGGCCGTGTGCAGGACGGCGCGGCCCTCGGTCTCGTTGATCGGCGCGCCGGCGAACATCGCCTCGCGGCGCGTCTCGACGCCCTGCGCCTGCGCCAGATCGACCAGCGTCGTGCGCGTGACGGCGTCGATGCCGGTCTTGGAATAGTCGAAAAGCATCAGGCCGGTGGCAGCCGACTCGAGCGTCACCGTGAATTCGGCTGCGCGGGTGGAGTCGGCGAACAGATCGGCAATGGAACGGTCAGCAGTGGCGTCGCGCAGGCGGCGCAGCTCGGCCCACAATGTCATGAAAGGAATTCCCGCAAACTGGCCCCGCAAACAGGCTTTGCGCCTTCCTGCCAAGAAGCGCCCCGGTTGCACAAGAACAATCACCCGCCACCACACCCAAGGGACGCATTCCGTCCCGCGCTGCAGTGTTCGCGCAACAGCCGCCCTTGCCGTGGCGCGCGCGCTGTGCCTTGATCGGTGCATGACCCCGCACCGCATCCTGACCTCGGACGCCTGCATGGCCGAAGGCGCCGACTGGCTCGCCCGCGCCGAACCCCGCTTTGCCCATGCGCTGGCGTTGTGCGGGCCACCCCCCCTGCGGCGCAGCGACGACGGTTTCGCCGCGCTGGTGTCGGCGATCGTCAGCCAGCAGGTCTCGGTCGCGTCGGCCCGCGCGATCAAGGCCCGGCTGGCCGAAGCCGGACTTGCCACGCCCGCCGATTATGCCGCCGCCTCGGACGAGGATTTGCGCGCGCGCGGCCTGTCACGGCAAAAGGCACGCTATGTCAGGGCATTGGCCATGGCGGGCATCGATTTTGCCGCGCTGCGAGATGCGCCCGAGGACGCGATCACCGCCACCCTGACCGCCGTTCCCGGCATCGGCCGCTGGACGGCCGAGATCTATGTCATGTTCAGCCTGGGCCGCGCCGACACCTTTGCGCCCAATGATCTGGCCCTGCAGGAGGCCGCGCGCCACCTGTTCGATCTGCCCGAGCGCCCGCGCGAAGCCCCGATGCGGGCGATGGCGCAGGCCTGGTCGCCCTGGCGCACGGTTGCGGCGGGGATGCTGTGGCACTACTACCATCACATCAAGTCCCGCGACGGAATCTGAGGAGTGCCGCCCATGACCATCCGACCGCTGACATCGGCCCGCAGGGGCGCACCCTTGGGGCAGGCCCGGTCGGTGGTCATCTTCGTGCATGGCTACGGCGCGAATGGCGCCGACCTCCTGGGGCTTGCCGATCCGCTGGCGCCGCATCTGCCGCACACCGCCTTTTACAGCCCCGACGCACCGGAAAACTGTCAGGGCAATCCGTTCGGCTTTCAATGGTTCTCGATCCCGTGGCTGGACGGGTCGAGCGAGGAAACCTCGCGCGCGGGCATTGCCCGGGCGGCGGCGGATCTGAACGCCTTTGTCGACCGCGTCCTGGCCGACGAGGGGCTGGCGCCCGAGGCGCTCGCCCTCGTGGGCTTTTCGCAGGGCACGATGATGAGCCTGCACATCGCCCCGCGCCGCCCTGACCCGCTGGCGGCGGTCGTCGGGTTTTCGGGCCGCCTGCTGGCCCCCGAATCGCTGGCGGCCGAGACGCTGTCGCGCCCGCCGGTGCTGCTGATCCACGGCGACGCCGACCCGATGGTGCCGGTCCAGTCCCTGCCCGAGGCCGCCGACGCCCTGACCGGCGCGGGCTTTGAAACCTATGCCCATGTCTGCCGTGGCCTGGGGCATTCCATCGACAACGAGGGCCTGTCGCTGGCGCTGGGCTTTCTGCACGACAAGCTGCCGAAATAGGCCAACCGTTCGCGCGGTGGACACAGCGCCGCCGTCCCCTGTCGCACCATCGTTACGCACCCGCGGCATCCTGACGCGACACCCCGTGTCCGGGCCATGTAGCGGGGTTGTCAGACGAGAAACACCGGATATAGTCGGGGCATCATCGGCTTCGACCAATCCCGGACGGGGGCAGCGGAAGAATGGACGGCGACTTCAGGCAGAGTTTCGTGCACGAGCCCGCGGCGCTGCGGCATTATCCGGCGCTGGTCCTGAATGCCGACTGGCGCCCGCTGTCCTATTACCCGCTGTCGCTGTGGCCCTGGCAAGAAGCGGTCAAGGCGGTGTGGATGGACCGCGTCACCATCGCCGCCGAATACGACGAATGCGTGCGCAGTCAGCGGATGGAAATGCGAATACCCTCGGTCGTCGTGCTGAAGGACTATGTGAAACCCCGAAAGCGCGTGGCCTTCACGCGCTTCAATCTTTTTCTGCGCGACGAATTCGCCTGCCAGTATTGCGGCTCGAAACATGACCTGACCTTTGACCATGTGGTGCCACGGGCGCTGGGGGGGGTGACCAGTTGGGAAAACGTCGTTGCCGCCTGCGCGCCCTGCAACCTGCGCAAGGGCTCGAAGACGCTGCGCGCCTCGGGCCTGACGCTGCGCCGATCGCCGCTGCGCCCCTCGTCGGTCGAACTGATCGACAAGGGCCGCCGCTTTCCGCCCAATCACCTGCACCAGAGCTGGGCGGATTACCTCTATTGGGACAGCGAACTCGAAGCCTGACGCCACCCCGCCTTTGTGCTGGACTTTGGCGCCGCACCGCAGTATCCCCTGCGCGAAGTTACCGCTAACAATTCCGCAGGTCCCCGATGGTCGCCCGCGTCATCCCCGTCGAACCCTTCGATCTGGTCATCTTTGGCGCCACCGGCGATCTCGCCCGGCGCAAGATCCTGCCGGCCCTGTGCCGCCGCTTTGCCGAGGGGCAGATGCCCCCCGAGGCGCGCATCATCGGCGCCGCCCGCAGCACCATGAGCCGCGCCGACTTTCACGCCATGGTCGCTGACGCCTTCGAGGAATTCCTGGGTCCCGGCGGCCCCGACGCGGGTCAGCGTCAGTCCTTTCTGGACCGGCTGGACTATGTGATGGTCGACGCCACCGGTGAAACCGGCTGGAGCGAGCTTGCCGGCAGGCTGCGCGACGGGGTGACACGGGCCTTCTATTTCTCGGTCAGCCCGGCGCTTTTTGGCCCGCTGGCCACCGGGCTTGGCCGATTTGGCCTGGTGACGCCCGAAACCCGAATCGTGGTGGAGAAACCCTTTGGCGATGATCTGGCCACGGCGCGCGCGCTGAACCGCACGCTGGCCGCGCATTTCGCGGAAACGCAGATCTACCGGATCGACCATTATCTGGGCAAGGAGACCGTGCAGAACCTGATGGCGGTGCGATTTGCCAATGTGCTGTTCGAGCCGCTCTGGAACGCGCGCTTTGTCGACCATGTGCAGATCACCGTGGCCGAAACCGTAGGCGTGGGCGGGCGCGGCGCCTATTATGACAAGTCGGGCGCCATGCGCGACATGGTCCAGAACCACATGATGCAGCTTCTGTGCCTGATCGCGATGGAGCCCCCGCATCATTTCGAACCCGACGCGGTGCGCGACGAAAAGCTGAAGGTGATCCATGCGCTGGATCCGGTGCGCCCCGGTCAGGTGGTGCGCGGGCAGTATTCGGCGGGGGCGGATTCGGCCTCGTACGGCGCCGAGGTGGAGAATCTGCAATCGCGCACCGAAAGCTATATCGCGCTCAAGGTCGGGATCTCGAACTGGCGCTGGAAGGGCACGCCCTTCTATCTGCGCACCGGCAAGCGGCTGCGCGCGCGCGCTTCGGAAATCGCCGTCACCTTCCGCGACCCGCCGCATTCCATCTTTGGCGAGGACGCCCCCTGGAAGGCCAACATCCTGGTGATCCGGCTGCAACCGGACGAGGGGATGACGCTGAAGGTGATGATCAAGGAACCCGGTCCCGGCGGCATGCGTCTGAAGGACGTGGCGCTCGACATGTCCTTTGCCGATGCGCTGGGGGGGGAAACCCATATCCCCGACGCCTATGAACGCCTCATCATGGATGTGATCCGCGGCAACCAGACGCTGTTCATGCGCGGCGACGAGGTCGAGGCCGCCTGGGCCTGGACCGATCCGATCATCGCCGACTGGCAGAAAACCGCCGACCGTCCGCGCGCCTACGATCCGGGCTCGTCAGGGCCCGAGGAAGCGCTCAAACTGATCCATCTCGACGGACGCAGTTGGCGCGAGATCCGCTGATGGAATTTCTGGACTACCCCGACACCGACATGCTGATGCTGTCGCTGGCCCAGACGCTGTCGCGCGACCTGCGCGCGGCGCTGGCCCGGCGTGAGAGGGTGGTGTTCGCGGTGCCGGGCGGAACCACACCCGGGCCGGTGTTCGATCTCTTGTCGGCCATCGACCTCGACTGGTCGCGCATCACCGTATTGCCCGGCGACGAACGCTGCGTCCCCGCCGACCATCCGCGCTCGAACGCCGGACAGATCCGCGCGCGCCTTCTGCGCGGCCCCGCCGCGGCGGCGACCTTCCTGCCGCTCTGGCCCGCCAATTCCGCTGCGGTCGAAGCCCTTTTGCCGCTGGATGTCGCGCTGGTGGGCATGGGCGAGGATCTGCACACCGCCTCGCTTTT
>CALEZJ010000126.1 GCA_937927885.1 uncultured Paracoccaceae bacterium
CCGACCGATTCCGGGTCGGATCGTTTGCCACGACTCAGACATAAGCCCCGAGCATGTCATCTTTTGTCATGGAAGGCCCTGACTCTGTCGAAATCAGCAGTTGCCAGTCGCAGGCCATTGCCTACACTGCGACCCTGTCATGTCCTGTCATGGTGTGCGCATGTCCCTCGAAAAGGCCAAATCCTTGCTGCGTCTGGCAGAACTGGCCGCGTCGCGGCATGGCGGCGTATCGCTGCAGCAGATCACCGAGGAATTCGCGGTCGATCACCGGACCGCGCAACGGATGACAAAGGCGCTCGAAGACATGTTTGACCAGGTGGAAATCCTGGTCGACGCCGAGCGGAGACGGCATTGGCGGCTGAAGGATTCGCGCCTGTTGCGTCTGCAGGGCCTGCGCGACAGCGAACTGGTGGCGCTGGACATGGGGATCCGCCGCGCGGAACGCGACGGCGCCACGCACGACGTGAAGGCGTTGCAAGCCTTGCGCGACCGGCTGCTGGCCACGATGCCCCGCAGCCACGCCCGCCGTGCCGAGGCAGATGCCGAGGCGATCCTGGAGGCGCACGGCTTTGCCTCGCGGCCTGGGCCGCGCATCAGGGTGGCGCCCATGGTGCTCGAAACCATAGTTGAGGCGCTCAAGGGCCCCTTCCGCTTGCGTATTCACTACCAGACCCCTGGCGACGAGACCCCGCGAGAGCGAGTGGTCGAACCCTATGGCCTGCTGCTGGGCACCCGGCGCTATCTGGTCGCCAAGGAAGGCGACAGGCTGCGTCATTTCCGGCTCGATCGCATGCTGCGCGCAGTGCTGGAGCCCGAGGTTTTCCATCGCGATTCCGGCTTTGACCTTGGTGCGCATGCCGCGAAGGCTTTCGGTTCGTTCCACAGCGAGGCCGAACAGGCTGAGGTGGTCTGGCGCTTCACCCCCGAAGCCGCCGACGCGGCGTCGGAATTCATCTTTCATCCTGATCAGGACGTGACGCGTGAACAGGACGGCGCGCTGACAATCCGCTTCACCGCCAGTGGATGGCTCGAAATGGCCTGGCACCTTTACCAATGGGGCGACCAGGTCGAGGTCCTGGCCCCCGAGGATCTGCGCAAAATGGTCGAGCCCGGCCGCCGTGGCGGATTCCCGGCCCTGCCCTGATGGGGCGGGGCGATGGCAACAAAGGCCAGTCTCTGGATGCCGCGAACCATCTGCAGGCACTGGTGCGGCGTGGGTGGGAGCAATGGGTGCCCCGACCCTCGAGGCGTCTTTGCGGCCGCACAGACTATCCCATTGGAATGATAAGCGTTGCCGTTACGACCTCAGATCCGTTTCGCCGGCGGCAAACGCAGCAGCAGCCGACCATAGACCGCAGCAAATCCGCCGAAGGCCGCGACCCATGCCAGCCCGGACAGGGTGTGGAACAGTGACGCTTCGCCGGGCCAGAACCCGGCGGCAAGGCGTGAAAGCACGGCGAGCCCGAGGAACAGATAGATGGCCACCGTCCCGGCGCCCGCACTCAGCGCTTGCCCGGTATGGCCCAGCGTCGCGCGCGTCATCACTGCCAGTGTCATCAATCCAATTGCCCCCACCATCCACAGATGCTGTGCGGCTGCCGTGCCGAAAACTCCGGGCAAGAAGGACTCGGTCGCCAGCGCCAGCGCCCCCAGGGGCAGAAAGCCGTATCCTGCGTGCAAGACAAGAACGAGGGGTTCGGACAAGGTCCGATTGCCTGCCCAGCGGGCAAGCCGGAGGGCGTGCAGCACCCCCGCGAGGGCGAGCGCCCCACCGGTCAGGAGCCACGCTGGTCCTGCCACCCAAAGCAACAAGGCACCGAGCAAGGCAAGAAGCGCCAGCTTGTCAAAGGTTTGCATCGGGGGCGCAGGCAAGCGGCCGGGTCCGCGCCGGACCAGCCAGTTGCGGGTAAACGAGGGGATGATCCGCCCGCCGATCACCGCGATCATCATCAGGCCCGCCGCCAGACCCAGCCGCAGCCCATAGCCCTGCGCGGCGTATTCTCCCTGGGCAGAGTCCCAGTGAAACAGAGCGTTGCCAAGGGCGAATACCGCCAACATGGCCAGAACGATGAGGTTGCGCCAGTTTCGACCCACCACGATCTCGCGCCCGATGACAAAGGCGAGGACAACCGGAAAGGCCAGATCGACCGCTGCCGCCACTCCCGCAGGCAAAAGCGCCGAAACAGCAATTGCCGCGCGCCCCGCCAGCCACAGCAGCGCAAGCAGTCCCAGTCGCCAGCCGACGATGGGCAGACGCCCGGTCCAGTTCGGAACGGCGGTCAGCAGGAATCCCGCGATGACCGCGCCGAGATAGCCGTACAGGAATTCATGCACATGCCAGCTGACCGGATCGAAAGAACTG
The DNA here is from genome assembly GCA_937927885.1 of uncultured Paracoccaceae bacterium. Taxonomy (GTDB): domain Bacteria; phylum Pseudomonadota; class Alphaproteobacteria; order Rhodobacterales; family Rhodobacteraceae; genus Pararhodobacter. Next base: position 2,363 of record CALEZJ010000126.1, read on the forward strand.
GGCAGGGTGAGGTGCCCTGAGAGCATCGGTACCCAGAGCGCCATGGCGAGTGCGGCCCAGAGCGCCGCTCCGAAGAAAAAGGGGCGGAACCCGTAGGTCAGGATCGTCGGGCCGGTCCAGGCGCGCATCTGTTCGGCGGTCGTGGTCATCTCGCGGTCCTTGTCACAGCCAGTCCATCCTCTGTCAGGATATGGTCGAGGGGGATGTCATGGGGTTGGGGGAAGATCGTCGGAACACGCGCAGACGACAGCGCAATTCCGATGGTCACGGGACGCGGTGACAGAACCGCCAGCGTCCGGTCGAAATAGCCGCCACCCCAACCCAGCCGAAAGCCCGCATCGTCCCAGCCAAGGCAGGGAGCGAGCGCGATGTTCGGGGTCAGGTATTCAGCCTCGGGGGGCGGGACAGGGATGTTCCAGTCGCCGCGCACCATCCGTGTTTCGGGTGTCCATCGGCGAAACACCAGGGGTGCTGCCCGGGTTTCAACCAGTGGCAACGCGATGGTGAGACCCGCGCGGTGCAACGTGGGCAGCAAAGGAC
>CALEZJ010000127.1 GCA_937927885.1 uncultured Paracoccaceae bacterium
CTTCGGGATCAGGCGGGGGCAGGTCGCCCTTGATGGCGGGAGGCAGGCGCATCAGCATCCGCACGATGGTGATCAGGTCCTCGCGCATCTGTTTTCTGTGCGTCACGCGGTCCAGCATCCCGTGATCCAGCAGGTATTCGGCGCGCTGGAAGCCTTCGGGGAGTTTCTCGCGGATTGTCTGTTCGATCACGCGCGGCCCGGCAAAGCAGATCAGCGCGTTCGGCTCGGCGATCTGGATGTCGCCCAGCATGGCATAACTGGCAGTGACGCCACCGGTGGTCGGATGGGTCAGGACGCAGATATAGGGCAGTCCGGCCTCTTTCAGCATCTGGATCGCCACGGTGGTGCGCGGCATCTGCATCAGGGACAGGATTCCCTCCTGCATGCGCGCTCCGCCTGCTGCGGCAAAGACGATCAGCGGCGCGCGCAGTTCGATCGCCCGTTCGCAGGCGGCAATCAGCGCATTGCCGACATACATCCCCATGGACCCGGCCATGAAGCTGAAATCCTGCGCCGCGCAGACCACGGTCGTGCGACCGATCTCGCCCGAGGCGACCAGCATCGCCTCGCGTTCTCCCGTGGCCTTTTGCGCGGCCTTCAGGCGCTCGGGGTATTTCTTCTGGTCGCGAAACTGCAGGGGATCCGCCAGTGGCTCGGGCACGGTCACCTCGGCAAAGGTGCCAGCGTCAAAAAGCGCCTTGAACCGATCGCGCGGGCTGATCGCCATGTGATGGTTGCAGTTGGAGCAGACCTGCAGATTGTCCGTCAACTCGCGGTGGAACAGCATCGTGCCGCATTCGGGGCATTTCGACCACAGGTTCTCGGGCACCTCGCGGCGCGAGAACAGCGAATTGATCGTCGGACGGACGTAGTTGGTGATCCAGTTCATCGCAGGTCCCAAGGTTGCGAGGTCCAGATAAGCCGCCCGACCCGCGATTGCAACATTCAGCGCCGCCTCAGCCACAGACGACAGGCCAGCCAGACCGCGACCATCAGCACCATGTCGGCCAGCAGAAGCGGGCGCAGCACGTCATCGGTCAGGACACCGTCGGGCAGGTGCAGCAGTGCCATTCCGTCCAGTGTACCGCTGACACTGACAACCAGAAGCGCCAGCACGTTGTTGGCAAAGTGCAGCCCCCAGGCAAGACCCAGGGAGCCCGAGCGCGCGGTCAAATCGCCTGCGATCAGGCCAAAGAGACCGGTCGCCGCCACCACGAGCCAGACGTTGCCTCCCGCGCCTTCCGGGTTGAAATGCGCCAGGCCGAAAAGGACGGTCGGCCCGCCAAGCCAGACCAGCGGGCTGGCGAAGCGTGCTGCCAGATGCTGCTGAAGATAGCCACGAAACACGGCCTCTTCGGCGCCGGTCTGGATCAGCACGCCGACCAGCGCCAACGGCAGGAACCAGAGCCACTCTGCCAGGTCGGGCGTCAGCACCAGGGCGGGCATCATCGGTGCCATCGCCAGGGTCAGGCCCCCGCCAACCAGCACCATCGCCAGAATCCCGGTGACGAAATCGCGCAGCACCACGGGAGCGCGCCCCAGTGCCGCGCCAAGAGGGCGGCGATGCAGCAGGCGAAGCGTCAGCCAGACGCCCAACCAGCCGCCCAGAAAGGTCGAAAGCAGCAGCACCAGCGCCCCGGGATCGGCCCCCGCGCCGATGCGCGCCAGTTCGGACTCGAATCCTGCGCTGCCCAGCACCAGCCAGAGCGCGACTCCGGTGGCGACCATCCACAGGAAATACGTGGTGCCGATCACCAGAACACCCAGCGCGATGCGCCAGAGCTGCGCGGTCGGTCTTGCCGCAAGACGCTGTGCCTGCCAGGCGGGACTCATGGCGCGCCCGGCGGGGTAAAGGCGGCGCGCGCGGCGAGGGCCTTGCTGTGGAATAGGCAGTCGGGGGCGTGGTCGTTGACCAGTCCTGCGGCCTGCAAGAAGGCATAGACCGTGGTCGGACCGACAAAGGCCCAGCCGCGTTTCTTCAGATCCTTGGAAAGGGCTGCGGCGGTGGATTGCCCCTGCCCGGGCGCCGGTTCATGGCGCCAGACATGCGCGGCAAGGGCCGCCTCGCCGCCCATTGCCAGGAGGGCGCGGGCGTTGGTGATGGTGGCTTCGATCTTGCCGCGATGGCGCACGATGCCCGCATCGGTCAGCAGGCGCGCCACATCCGCGGCACCGAATTCCGCGATTCGTGCCGGATCGAAACCCGCAAAGGCGGCACGAAACCCTGTGCGCTTGTCCAGAATGGTGCGCCAGCTCAGTCCGGACTGGAACGCCTCCAGCGAGAGTTTCTCGAACAATTCCCGTCCGCCCGCCACCGGGAGGCCCCAGTCCGTGTCGTGATAGGCGACATACTCGGCACTGCCGAGGCACCAGCGGCAACGCAGATGCCCGTCGGGGCCGGGGAGGGTGGCAGACATCGGGACCTCTTGGTTTCGCGGGCAGTTTCGGGGAAAATGGCGCCGAGGGCAATCGTATCAGGGGCTGCGGATGGCGGGTTGGGGAGAGTTCGCGGCGGCGATGATACTGTTTCTTGGGTCGCACGCCATGACCGCGCGCCCGGCGCTGAAAGTGTCGCTGGTCGCCCGACTGGGGCAACGCGGATTCACGCTGGCCTATTCGGTGCTGTCACTGGCGCTGTTGGGGTGGGTGATCGTGGCGGCGGGCCGCGCGCCTTTCGTAGCGCTCTGGATGCCCGTACCTTGGCAGGGTTGGGCGGCGCTGGGGCTTATGCTGGTGGCGTCGGTCCTGGCGTCTCAGGCGCTGGCGGGGGTGAATCCGCTCAGTTTTGGCAGTCGTGCGGCGCCCTTTGACCCTGAACACCCGGGAATCGCCGGTCTTTCCCGCCATCCCCTGCTGCTGGCGCTGGCGCTTTGGGCGCTCGCGCATCTCTTGGCCAACGGGGACCTCGCCCATCTTCTTCTGTTTGGGCCGATGGGGGCGTTTGCGCTGGCGGGCATGGCGGTGATCGACGTGCGCAAGCGTCGGACCATGCCGGACTGGTCCGCGCTTGCCCGCAATGCTCCCCTGATCGGCTGGCCCAGGGGTGGGCTGCCGCTGTGGCCGACGCTGGCCGGGGTCGCGCTGTGGGGCGCGATGATCCTGTTGCATCCGGTCGTGATCGGGCCGGACCCCTTGGCTGGGCTTTAGTCCTTGCCCAGCATACGCTTGAACCAGCCCTTTTTCGGTGCGTCCTCGCCCCCCTGTTCGGCCTCATCGGGTTTCGGCCCCTCGACCGCTTCGGCGAAGCGGTCGAAGAATTCATCCGCCATCTTGCGCGCGAAACCGTCGATGATGCGACTGCCCAGTTGTGCCAGCTTGCCGCCCACCTTGGCCTCGACGACATAGTCGAGCCGCGTGCCTTCGCCCTCGGGTGTCAGAGTGACCTTCGCGCCGCCCTTGGCAAAGCCCGCGGCCCCCCCCTTGCCTTCGCCGCTGAGGGTCAGGCTTTGACCTTCGACGATGTCGGAAAAGGTCACCACACCGGCAAAACGCGCCTTGACCGGGCCGACCTTCTGCACCACGGCGGCCTCGTATCCGGCTTCGACGCTGCCCGAGATTTCCTCGCAGCCTGGCACGGCGGCCTTCAGCACCTCGGGGTTCAGAAGTGCGGCCCAGACCACGGCGGGCGGCGCCGCGATCAGGCGGCTGTCGGTCATGTCCATGCTCAGGTCCTCCCTCACAGATTGACGCGCACCATAGGCGGGCGCGGCGCTGCGCGAAAGACGGCTTTGGTCTCTCAGACCTTGGTCTTAGGCCGGGGTGCTTTGCGCGCAGGCGACGGGCTGGTATCCTGTGCTGGACAGGAGCCCGCAATGACCGCCCAACCCCGCGCCGAGACCCGCTTTGCCCGCGTGTTGATCGTCGATGACCACCCGCTGTTTTGCGAGGCGCTTACCCTGACCCTGCGCGGCGTGGCCGGGGTCGAAGCGGTCGATTGCGCTCATTCCCTGGCCGAGGCGCTGGAACGACTGGAACAGGGTCCGCGCCCGGATCTGGTGCTGCTGGACCTCGACCTGCCGGATGTGGAAGGACTTGACGGGCTGATGCGCCTCAGTGCGACAGAGCCCGAGGCGCCGGTCCTGGTCGTGTCCTCGATGGCCGAGCCGCGTCTGGTGCGCGCGACCCTGGCTGCCGGGGCCGCCGGTTTCGTGCCCAAACACGCCGGGCGCGACAGTTTCCGCGCGGCGTTGCTGGCGCTGGGGCAGGGGGCGGTCTGGCTTCCCGAGGGGATCAGCGCCGAATCGGGCGATGACGCAAGCGACGCGCTGGGCAGGTTGGCGCAGTTGACGCGCCAGCAGGCGAAGATTCTGGAATTGCTCTGCATGGGACGGCTGAACAAGCAGATCGCCTGGGAGTTGTCGATCGCCGAAACCACCGTCAAGGCGCATGTTACGGCCATCATGCGCAAACTGGGCGTGCAAAGCCGCACGCAAGCGGTGCTGATCGCCCAGCAGACCCGTTTCGCGCATTTCCTGCCGGAAGGGTGAGGGCCCTCAGCGGTAGACCTGATCCTCGGTCGGGAACGAGCGTGCCTTGACCTCGGCAGCGTAGTCGGCAACGGCTGCCTCGATCATCCCGCCCAAGGCGCCATAAACCTTGACGAATTTTGGCGGGCGGGGGTTCAGGCCCAGCATGTCCTCCAGTACCAGGATTTGACCGTCGCAATCCGCACTGGCGCCGATGCCGATGGTGGGGATGTCGACGGCGGCAGTGATCGCGCGCGCCAGGGGTTCCACCACGCCTTCGACGACGACGGCAAAGGCCCCGGCCTCGGCCACCAGACGCGCGTCGTTCAGGTGGTGATCCCAGGTGGCCTCGTCGCGGCCCTGCGTCTTGAACCCGCCCATGACATTCGTCGATTGCGGCGTCAGACCGATATGGGCCATCACCGGGATGCCGCGATCCACCAGAAAGCGGATTGTCTCGGCCATGCGCGCGCCGCCTTCCAGCTTGACCGCCTGGCACTGGGTTTCGGTCATCACCCTGGCGGCGTTGCGAAAGGCGACGCCGGGGCTTTCCTCATAGGTGCCAAAGGGCATGTCCACCACTACCAGCGCACGTTTCGTTCCGCGCACCACCGCCTTGCCATGAGTTATCATCATGTCGAGGGTCACGCCCACGGTGCTTTCCATCCCGTGCATCACCATGCCAAGGCTGTCACCGACCAGGATGAAGTCGGCGTATTTGTCCACGATGGCTGCCGTGTGCGCGTGATAGCTGGTCAGCGAGACAATAGGCTCTCCCCCCTTGCGGGCGCGGATCTGAGGCGCGGTGATGCGGCGAACAGGGGCGTGAACTGACATGGAATGTTCCTTTCGCTCAGGAGGTTACGACGCGCTGGTCGATCAGCAGGACCTTGCCGAAGCGCACCGCCAGCAGGATTACGGCAGGCCCGGTCAAAGAACCGGACAAAGAGGCAAGCGTGGTGGCATCGCGGATGTCCACGGATTGCACATCCGCGCGCGGTTCTGCCCCGAGGGTTGCCGCCACCCACGCCCGCAAGCGCGAGGCGGTGATGCCGGTTTTCGCCATCTCCTCGGCGGCAAAGAGGGCGCGCGACAGCACCACGGCGGCGGCGCGGTCCTCGGGCGTCAGGCGCACATTGCGCGACGACATCGCCAAACCGTCCGCTTCGCGCTGGGTCGGCACGCCGATGATGCGCACCGGAATGTCCAGATCGCGCACCATGGTGCGGATCACCGCAAGCTGCTGGAAATCCTTTTCGCCAAAGCAGGCCACATCGGGTTGCACGATGTTGAAGAGCTTCGTCACCACGGTTGCCACGCCGCGAAAATGTCCCGGGCGCAGCTTGCCGATCAGGATGCGCGACAGGTCGGTGGTTTCCACGATGGTCTGCGCGGCAGGATCGTAAACCTCGGCCACCTCGGGCATGAAGACCGCATCCACCCCGGCCGCCCGCAGCATCGCCAGATCGCGGTCAGGATCGCGCGGATAGGTGCTCAGGTCTTCGTTCGGGCCAAATTGCGTGGGGTTGACAAAGATCGAGGTGACGACCCGGCCGCCCTCGGCCTTGGCGCGTGCCACCAGCGCCATGTGGCCTGCGTGCAGATAGCCCATCGTCGGCACCAGCGCGACGCTTTCGCCCGCCGCGCGCCAGCCGCGAACGGCCTCGCGCAGGGCCGATTTGGTGGTGATGACCTGCATGTCGGCTCCTCCCGCTGGCAAAGTCTTAGCGCCGCATCGCAGCACCGGCAAGCGGCGTGTCGGTTTTGCGCGCCGGAGGGTCGGGCACGCTGGACCAATGCTGCCCGCTTTGGGCAAGGTGCAGTCTAAGCAATTGGAGAGACTCGCCATGAAGACCCACGTCAGAGCCCTTGTTGTCGGTGGCGGTGCGGTGGGCACCGGGATCGCCTATCACCTGGCCAAGGCGGGCTGGGAAACGATGCTGGTCGAGCGCGACGAGTTGACCGCAGGCTCGACCTGGCACGCCGCTGGGCTGCTGCCGCTGTTCAACATGAGCTATGCGACCACCCATATCCACAAATACTCGGTTGATTTCTACAAGGGGCTCGAGGCCGAAACGGGCCTGAATGCCGGGTTCTATGTGGTGGGCAACCTGCGCATGGCCCAGCGGCAGGAACGCATGGACGAATACATGCTATATTCCTCGGTCGCCGAAACCGCGGGCGTGTATCACGAATTCCTGACGCCCAAAGAGATCAAGGACCGCTGGCCGCTGGTTCGGACCGAAGACCTTGTCGGCGCCCTGTTCCATCCGCAGGACGGCTATATCAACCCTGCCGATGTGACGCAGGCGATGGCCAAGGGGGCGCGGCAACTGGGCTGCACCATCGAGCGCAAGATTCAGGTGAATGGCTATCGCTGGACCGGGGCCGAATGGATCGTGTCCTGCGAAAGGATGGTGGAGGTCGGCGGGCGGCTGGTGCCCAGTGGCGAGCAATTCACCATCACCGCCGAGCATGTCGTCACCGCCACCGGCAACCACGCCCAGCGCACGGCGAAACTCTTGGGCATCAAGATTCCGGCAATTCCGGTCGAGCATCAGTATATCGTGACCGAGCCCGACCCCGCGCTGGTCGAATGGCGCAAGACCAATGACCAGCACCCGGTGCTGCGCGACGCCGATGCGAAATGGTATGTGCGCGAGGAACGCGGCGGCTGGATTCTGGGCCCCTATGAGCGCGGAGCCCCTGCGCGGTTCGAATATGCGGTGCCCGAGACCTTCCGCGCCGATCTGTTCCCCCTCGACCTGGAACGGATCGAGGCGGAATACATGTCGATGATCCACCGGATTCCCTCGTCGGAAGCGGTCGGGCTGAAGGACGACTATAACGGCCCGATCTGCTATACTCCGGATGGCAACCCGCTGGTCGGTCCGGCGCCGGGCCTGCGCAACATGTGGCTGGCCGAGGGGTTCAGCTTTGGCATCACGGCGGCGGGTGGCACCGGCCATTACCTCGCGCAACTGATCACGCAGGGCGAGGCCGAGATCGACATGGCCAGCCTGGACCCCAAGCGCTACGGCAACTGGATGACTACCGAATACGCGGCGCGCAAGAATGAGGAATGCTACGAGCATGTCTTCATCCTGCACCACCCGGATGAGGAACGCGAAGCCTGCCGCCCGCTGCGAACCGCCCCGGCCTATGAGCGTCAACTGGCGCTGGGCGCGCAGATGGGGCAGGTCAACGGCTGGGAACGCCCGAACTATTACGGTCCCGTCGGTGCGCCTGACGATTTCGACCACAATTCCCGCAGCTTCCGGCGCGGGGCGTGGTGGCAATACGCCGTGGCCGAGGCAAAGGCCATCCGCGAAACCTGCGGCATCATCGACGCGGCAGCCTTTACCAAGCATCTGGTGCGCGGTCCCGGGGCGACGGCCTTCCTCGACCACTTCACCACCAACAAACTGCCCAAGGTCGGGCGCATCAACCTGACCTATGCGCTGACCGACCACGGCACGACGCGCACCGAATACACCATCGTGCGGCTGAAGGATGACGAGTATTATCTCATCTCGGCCGGTGCCTGGACCGCCTATGACAGCGATTTCCTGCTGAAATCCATCGAGGATTTCCATGCCGCCGGGGGGGCGCATGTCGACTGCCACGACATCACCACGCAGTGGGGTGTCTATGCGCTCGCCGGTCCGAATTCGCGCGCCATTCTGGCCGAGATCCTCAAGGACGCCGAACCCGAAACCGCGCTGTCGAACAAACGCTTCCCCTGGCTCAGCTACCGCGACATCGAGCTGGGCATGTGCCCGGTGCGCGCGGTGCGCGTGGCCTATACCGGCGAGTTGGGCTGGGAACTTCATTACCCGATCGAGTTTGGCCGGTATCTGTGGGATCTGCTGATGAAGGCTGGCGCTAAACACGGGCTGAAACCCGTGGGCGCGCGGGCGCAGAACTGGCTGCGGCAAGAAAAATCCTATCGCGCCTTCGGCAACGAACTGGGCCGCGATGCGACGCCGCTCGAAGCCGCGCTGGACCGGTTCGTGGACCTCGGCAAGGAGTTCCGCGGCAAGGCGAAGATGCTGGAAACCGGCATCCGCTCGCTCTGTGTGACGCTGCTGATCGATGGTCCCGCAGACACTGATCCCTGGGG
>CALEZJ010000128.1 GCA_937927885.1 uncultured Paracoccaceae bacterium
CCACGGGGTCGGTCAGGCGGGCGGGGTCGGTATAGCGCCAGTATTCGTCCCGCTTTTCCGGCAGGCCCATGGCGCCCAGCCGCGCCAGCGCCGCGTCGCGCGCCGGTGCCGCCCAGGCGGGCGAGGCCGGAGGTGTCAGCGCGGCAAGGCGCCCGGCGGTGGCCGAGAGCCGGGCGGCCAGCCGCTCGGCGCGCGCACTCATGCCTTCACCCCGGCGAGAATGTCGGCATAGCCGTTGTGTTCGACCTCGAGCGCGAGTTCCGGCCCGCCCGATTGCACGATGCGGCCGTTCGCCATGATGTGAACCACATCCGGGCGGATATGGTCCAGAAGGCGCTGGTAATGGGTGATGACCAGAAACGCCCGTCCCGCAGCGCGCAGCGCGTTCACGCCGTCCGAGACCAGTTTCATCGCGTCCACATCAAGACCCGAGTCGGTTTCATCCAGAATGCACATGCGCGGTTCCAGCATGGCCATCTGCAGGATTTCGTTGCGCTTTTTCTCGCCGCCCGAAAAGCCCACATTGACGGGGCGTTTCAGCATCTCGGCGTCGATCTTCAGATCCTTCGCCTTGGCGCGCACCAGTTTCAGAAAGTCGCCCGAGGACACCTCGGGTTCGCCACGCGCCTTTTTCTGCGCGTTCAGGGCCGTGCGCAGAAAGGTCATGTTGCCGACACCGGGGATTTCCACCGGATACTGGAAGGCCAGGAACAGGCCATGCGCGGCGCGCTCCTCGGGTTCCATGCCCAGAAGGTCCTCGCCGTCCAGCGTGGCGCTGCCCTCGGTCACCTCATAGCCGTCACGCCCGGCCAACACATAGGACAGGGTCGACTTGCCCGAGCCGTTCGGGCCCATGATCGCATGCACGGAGCCGGCCTGAACATTCAGGGTCAGCCCCTTGAGGATCTGCTTGTCCTCGCCTTCGAGTTTGACGTGCAGGTTGTGGATATCGAGCATGGACAGGGCCTTGCAGGAAACAGCGGGGTGCGGTGGCACCAAAGACGGAAGCACCGAAGATGCGGGCACCGAAGGCGGGGCGCTCAACGGCGCATGATGAGTTTGGCCGACAGGTGGCTGATGATGACTGCGGAAATGGCGGCAAAGGCCGCCATTCCGGGCCCGCCGGGACCCCAGACGGGCTGCGAGACGGTCATCATCAGCATCACCCCCAGCGCGACCAGCAGCGCATAACGCGGGCGCGGCTCGGCGGGGGTCAGCAGCCATTTCCAGTTCATCCGACGCTTCCTTCCAGCGAGATCGCCACCAGCGCCTGCGCCTCCATGGCGAATTCCATCGGCAGCGCCTGCAGGACCTCGCGGCAGAACCCGTTGACGACCAGCGCCACCGCCTCTTCCTCGTCCATGCCGCGCGAACGGCAGTAGAACAGCTGATCGTCGTCCACCTTCGAGGTCGTCGCCTCGTGCTCGACGCGCGACGAGGCGTTCCTCACCTCGATATAGGGCACGGTGTGCGCGCCGCATCTGTTGCCGATCAGCAGGCTGTCGCACTGGGTGTAGTTGCGCGAATTGGTGGCGCGCGGGTGCATGCTGACCTGCCCGCGATAGGTATTCTGCGCGTGGCCGGCCGAAATCCCCTTGGACACGATGCGCGAGCGCGAATTCTTGCCCAGATGGATCATCTTGGTGCCGGTATCGGCCTGCTGCCAGTTGTTGGTGATGGCGATGGAGTAGAACTCGCCCGAGGATTCCTCGCCCCTGAGCACGCAGGACGGGTATTTCCAGGTGATCGCCGATCCGGTTTCCACCTGCGTCCACATCACCTTGGCGCGGGCCTCGCGGCAATCGGCGCGCTTGGTGACAAAGTTGAAGATGCCACCCTTGCCGTCCTCGTCGCCCGGATACCAGTTCTGCACGGTGGAATACTTGACCTCGGCATCCTCGAGGATGACGATTTCCACCACGGCGGCATGCAATTGCGTCGTGTCGCGTTTGGGCGCCGTGCAGCCCTCGAGGTAGCTGACGTAAGATCCCTTGTCGGCGATGATCAGGGTGCGTTCGAACTGGCCGGTGTTTTCGGCGTTGATGCGGAAATAGGTGCTCAGTTCCATCGGGCAGCGCACGCCCGGCGGGACATAGACGAAACTGCCGTCCGAAAACACCGCACTGTTGAGCGTGGCGAAAAAGTTGTCGGTGACCGGCACGACGCTGCCCAGATACTTTTGCACGAGCTCGGGGTAATCGCGGATCGCCTCGGAAATCGGGCAGAAAATGACCCCGGCCTTCATCAGTTCGTCCTTGAAGGTGGTGCCGACACTGACGGAATCAAAGACCGCATCCACCGCGACCTTGCGCGGCTCGGCACCCTCGACCCCGGCCAGCGCCATCTGTTCCTTCAGCGGAATGCCCAGCTTCTTGTAGGTGGCCAGCAGTTTCGGATCGACCTCGTCCAGCGACTTCGGCTTGGCCGCCATGCTTTTCGGGCGGGCATAGTAATACTGGTCCTGATAGTCGATTTCCGGAATGTCCAGCATCGCCCAGTCGGGCGATTCCATCTGCTGCCAGCGCCGGAACGCGGCCAGACGCCAGTCGGTCATCCACTGGGGTTCGCGGTTCTTCTCGGAAATCAGCCGGACGATATCCTCGTTCAGACCCTTGGGGGCGTATTCGGTCTCGATCTCGGTTTCCCAGCCGTATTTGTACTTGCCGGCCATGGCCTGCACGGTTTCGACCGTTTCGCGGTCGACGCCGTCGCGCACCTCGATCTGAGTGTCCAGAGCCGCCATCGATTCCATTCCCGTCTTCATCATGGCAGGTCCACACCCGCCGGTTTCATCCGTTCCCCCGCGCGCCGGAACGCGCTGGCATAGGTCTGGGCAAAGCGCAACGC
>CALEZJ010000129.1 GCA_937927885.1 uncultured Paracoccaceae bacterium
CCTGACGGCTAAGCGCGGGGTAAAGCGCGTCGGCGGCGGATTCCGGGTTGGCGAACAGGCCGTAGCGCGTGGTGGTCAGCAAGAGCGCGCCCTTTTCCCAGGGGGTGACGGGGGCGCGGATTTCGTTCTCCGACACCATCAGGGCGAGGGCCGTCGGCACATCGGCAGGCTGGCGGATGAAGGCGGGGATGGTGGCATAGGCCCCGGGGCGCAGGGCATCGAGCGCGCGAAAGGCGGTGAGGCGGCGCAGCCCCGAGATGAGGCCCCAGGGCTGCGGGCCGTGGATGGGAAAGACCTCGACCGGCTGGCGCAGGCCCTCGGTGGCGATGGAATCCTGGAGCGCGGCGAGGTCGGGGGCATCCAGCGTCAGCCGGTCGCGCGGCAGGGCGTTGGCGTCGATCTGGTCGAGGGGGAGGCGGGTGATGTCCATGGCGGGCTCCTTTGCGGGAAGGAGGCCATGGTGCGGTTTAGGATTGGCAAAGGGGGCGTGCGCAGGGGGAAGGGCGGATCACCCCAGCGCCTTCCACGCCTTGAGCCCGCCCGCGATATAGCGCGCGTTGACATAGCCCATGTCGCGCAGGGCGGCGGCGGACAGGGCGCCGCGGTTGTTGGCGTTGCAATAGGTCAGGATCGGGGTTGAGAGGTCGGGCAGCACGCCCTCGACGTTCATTTCCAGCTTGCCGCGCGAGATGTTGACCGAGCCGGGGATATGCCCCGCCGCGTGTTCGTCGGGGTCGCGGATGTCGACGGCGACGGCGCCCTGGGCCAGAAGTGCGTTGACCTGATCGGCGGATACGCCCTCGACACGGGCCATGGCGGCATCGGCGAGGGTCTGGAATTTCGAGGTATAGGCCATGGGGGTGCTCCTGCAGGGGTTGAGACCAACCTAGGGAGCGCGCCCGCGGGGGGCAAGTGTTATATTCACTTTTTTATATATGTTTTGCGCGACAGAACGCCGCAAAGCATGAGGCCGCCCGGTGGGGCGGCCTTTGGTGCAGCGCGGAGGGGATTCGCCTCAGATCGCCGCGTCCTTCAGGGCCTTGACGGCGCTGACCTTGACCGTGCGGTCGGCGGGTTTCGACAGCATTTCGCCGGTGGCGGGGTTGCGCACCTCGCGCTCGGGGCGGGCGCGGACGGCGACCTTGACGATACCGGGCAGGGTGACGGTGCCGCCGGCCTTGACCTCGTCGGCGATCAGCGCAGCCAGCCCGTCCAGCGCGGCGGTCGCGGTCTTGCGGTCGGCGCCCATGCGCTCGGCGAGGGCAGCGGCGAGTTGGGTCTTGGTCATGGCCTTGGTCATCATCGTCTCCTGATTCTGCAACGGCCCCGGACAGCGGTCTCGGGGCTAGCGAGGGCTGGTGCCGTTTAGCGAGCCACGGTCACCCGGACAACCGAAAATCACCGTCCGCGCCGGAAAAGCGCTGAAAACCCGGGGGATCGTGCGGTTGACGCCGGGTCAGAGAAACGCGGTTTCGTCAAAGGATCTCAACTTGCGGCTGTGGATGCGCTCCAGCGGCATCTCGCGCAGTCGCTCCATCGCGCGCACGCCAATCAACAGGTGCCGCGCGACCTGGGTCTTGTAAAAGGCGCTGGCCATGCCGGGCAGCTTCAGTTCGCCATGCAGGGGCTTGTCGGAGACGCACAGAAGCGTGCCGTAGGGCACCCGAAAGCGGAACCCGTTGGCGGCAATGGTGGCCGATTCCATGTCCAGCGCGATGGCGCGCGACTGTGACAGGCGCTGCACCGGGCCGGACTGGTCACGCAATTCCCAGTTGCGGTTGTCGATCGTCGCCACGGTGCCGGTACGCATGACCTTTTTCAGATCGAACCCCGAAAGCTGGGTGATTTCCGCCACCGCCTCTTCCAGCGCGATCTGGATTTCCGCCAGCGCCGGGATCGGGACCCAGACCGGCAGATCCTCGTTCAGCACGTTGTCCTCGCGCAGATAGGCGTGAGCCAGCACGAAATCGCCCAAGGACTGCGAATTCCTGAGCCCCGCGCAATGCCCGACCATCAGCCAGGCATGCGGGCGCAGCACGGCGATGTGGTCGGTGGCGGTTTTCGCGTTCGACGGCCCCACGCCGATGTTGACCAGGGTAATGCCCTGCCCGCCGTCACGCGTCAGGTGATAGGCGGGCATCTGCGGCAGTCGCGCCAGCGCCGCGATCGGGGCCTGAGGGTCGGTGATGCGCACATTGCCGGGAGCGACAAAGCCGGTATAGCCGCTGGCCGGATCGGCCAGCATCTGGCGGGCGTAGGATTCGAATTCGTCGACATAGAACTGGTAGTTGGTGAACAGGACGTGGTTCTGGAAATGCTCGGGGTCGGTGGCGGTGTAATGCGCCAGCCGCGCCAGAGAATAATCCACCCGCTGCGCGGTAAAGGGCGCCAGAGGGACCGATCCATCGGCGTTCCTCACCCCCTCGCCATTGACGATATCGTCGTTGGTGATGCTGAGGTTGGGCACGTCGAACACGTCGCGAAGGGTAAAGCTGAGCTCGCCGGTCAGCGCCACATCGCCGCGCGCCGCCATGGCGAAATGCAGCGGGATCGCGGTGTCGGAATAGCCGACGGTGACCGGCTGGTTGTGGTTTTTCAACAGCATGCCGATCTGCTGTTCCAGATAATGGCGGAACAGGTCGGGCCGGGTGACTGTGGTCGCATAGGTGCCGGGCTGCGGCACATAGCCAAAGGCATGGCGGCTGTCGGGCAGGTCATAGGTCGTCGTGGTCAGGCGGATTTCCGGATAGAAGGCACGGTAGCGCGCCGTCGGCTGCCCATCGAGCACCGCGCCGCGGAACCGGTCGACCAGAAAGCCGGTCGATTGTTCGTAGAGCAGGCGCAGAT
>CALEZJ010000130.1 GCA_937927885.1 uncultured Paracoccaceae bacterium
ACATGAAGCCGCGCGATTTCACCCTTTCCGAGGAACCCTTTCTGGACCTACCCGAGGAGGCCGCGTTGATGCTGGTTTCTCTGGTCGAAGCCGCCGAGGCCGCAGGCGTCGCCCTGCGCGGCGCGCTGGAACCGGTGCTGGCCGGTGGCGAGACCCGCGAGGCCGAGCGCGAGGCTTTCTTTGCCGCGACCGACGCCGCCTTTCGTGCCCGGCTGGAGGGGCTGAAGGCGGGGCAGGATGTGGCTGCGGGCTGGCTGGAGGATCTACGCGCGCAGGCGCTGGCGCAGTTCGACGCGCTGGCGCTGGCGGGGCTGGCGGACCGTGAAACCGATGCCATCGCCCGGATCGTTCAGGCGCGTGGCTATCTGGCGGCGGCGTTCAAGGGTTATGGCAAGCAGGGGGCGGCTATGTTCGACGCGCTGGGGCTGGAGAAACCGGCGAGGAAAAAGGGGAAAGCGGCATGAGCGCGGGCGGCGAAATACTGGGCTGGTGGTCGCGCGCGCTTGGCGACCGCGACAGCGGCGCGGCGCGGGCGCTGGCCGCGCGGCTCAAGCGTGCGGGGCCGGTCGAGGCGCTGGCCGAACGCGCGGTGCAGGAACTGGGTCAGCGGCTGGCCTTGCGCGACGGGATGCGGCTGGCGCGTCTGGCTTGCCTTCTGGCCGAGGTGCGCGAGCATACCGGTGAAAGGCTGGCGCGGCGGCTGGGGGGCGACGATCCGGTGATGTCCACCCTGCGGTTCCAGCGGCTGTTGCGCGCCGATGATGCCGAACTGCCCGACGTGCTGCGCCGGGCGATTACCCTGGCCGAGCGGCGTTGCAACGTGGCGGCGCTGGGGGAGGACCTTCTTTACTGGGGCGACAGCGTGAAGATGCGCTGGTGTTTTGACTATTACGGCGAACAGGCGCCCAATCCTGCGGAGGCCGAAGCATGACCACTTTCCTGCAATTCCACGTCCTGACGGCCTATGGCCCGTCGAACCCCAACCGCGACGATCAGGGCCGCCCGAAACAGGCGATGGTCGGCGGGGCGCCGCGCCTGCGGCTGTCCTCGCAGTCGATCAAGCGGGCGATCCGCGAGTCTGCGTTTTTTGCGCTGGATCTGGCGGGCCAGACCGGAACGCGCACCAAGCGGATTGCCGAGGAACTGGAAAAGCACTTTGCCGGGCAGGAGGGCGCGCGGAAGGCGGCCGAGGACGTGGCGGGGATTTTCTCGAAACTGGAGGCCGCAAAGGAGGGCAAGGCCGCGCTGACCACGACGCTGGCCTTTGTCTCGCCGCAGGAATGGGACCTGGCGCGCGATCTGGCGGGGCGGATTCTGGCCGGAGAGGATTTGCCAAAGGACAAGGACCTGAAGAAACTCGTGCTGCGCCGTGCCGATGGCGCGGTCGATATCGCCATGTTCGGGCGGATGCTGGCCGATGACCCCGAGTTCAACCGCGAAGCCGCGGTGCAGGTGGCCCATGCCATCACCACCCATCGCGCGCAGGCCGAGGAGGACTGGTACTCCGCCGTCGACGACCTGAACAAGGCCGAGGACACCGGGGCTGGGCACCTGGGGGAACATGGCTTTGGCAGCGGGATTTATTACCTTTACGTCAATGTGAATGTCGATCTGCTGGTGGAAAATCTGGGCGGCGACAAGGACTTGGCGGCAGGGGGGCTGGAGGCGCTGGCGCGGGCCCTGGCCGAGGCCACGCCGCGCGGCAAGCAGAACAGCCACGCCCACCACCCGCGCGCCTATTACCTGCGAGCCGAACGCGGCAGCCGCGCCCCGCGCGATCTGTCGGGGGCGTTCTTTACCCCGGTGAACGCGAAATTGCGTGAATTGGGGGCGAATGATCTGGAAACCGGCAGCGTGTTGGCGCTGGAAAAGGCGCTGCGTGATCTCGATGCCGCCTATGGCCCCTCGGCCGAGGCGGTCGAGGTGCTGCATGTGGGGCAGGGCGGCACGCTGGCCGCCATCGCCGCCTTTGCCGCCGGGTCGGTGTGATGGAGCATCTGGTCTTTACCCTGTCGGCCACGCTGGCGGCGATGGGCGATCTGGCCGGGCATGAGCGGCGTGGTACGCTGGCCTGGCCGGGGCGCTCGGCGGTGCTGGGGCTGTGCGGTGCGGCGCTTGGCATCCGGCGCGAGGGGGATTTTTCGACTCTCGACGCGCTGCAAGTGTCGGTTGCGGTCTATGCCGACGGCTCGCCGCTGCGCGATTACCACACCGTGCAGACCGTGCCCTCGGCGGCGGTAAAGCGCCCCAATTCGCGCCCCGAGGCCCTGCGCGACGCGGGGCTGCGCACCAACACCACGATCACCCTGCGCGACTACCGGCAGGGGGTGCTTTATGGCGTGGTGCTGACCGGCGCGGGGCTGGAGGCGCTGCGCGATGCGCTGAACGCGCCCGTGTTCACCCTCTATCTGGGGCGCAAGTCCTGTCCGCTGTCCGCCCCGCCCGGCGCGCGGATTGTCCATGCCGACACGCCCGAGGCCGCGCTGGACTCGCTGATCCTGCCACCCTGGCATGCGGGCCTTCGCCCCCGCGCGCTGTTCACCGACGCAGGCGCTGCCGACACTCATGTCGAGACCCGCCACGACGCGCCAAGGGATCGCCAGCGCTGGCACTTCTCGCCGCGCCTTGTGGCCATGCGGGGGCTGGGGTGAGCCTGTATCTGTCACGCCTGACCCTGTCGCGGGCGCCTGCCGCTGCCGCTCTGGATGCCTTGCTCAACCCGGGGGACGAGGGGGCGCGGTGCGATGCCCACCACCGGCTGCTATGGACCCTGTTCACCGATGGCCCCGACCGGCGGCGTGATTTCTTGTGGCGCGACGAGGGGAAGGGCGTGTTCCTGACCCTCTCGGCCCGCCCGCCGCTGGCCAATGACCTGTTCGAGCCGCCGCAGGTGCAGGAATTCGCCCCGACGCTGGCCCAGGGCGACCGGCTGGCCTTTGCCCTTCGGGTGAACGCGACGCGCGACCGGGCCGGGGCGGGGCGCGTCGATGTGGTGATGGATGCGCTGCACGCCCTGCCGCCCGAGGACCGCGCCGGGGCCCGCATGGCGCTGGCGCAGCGCGAGGGCGCGGCCTGGCTGGCGGGGCAGGGCGCGCGCTCGGGCTTTCGGCTGATCGGGGCCGAGGTGGGCGATTATGCCACCGTCACGCTACCGGGGTTCCGGGGGCGGCGCAAAGGTCAGCCGCAGTTCGGCATTCTGGAGATGACCGGCCTGCTGGAGGTGACCGACCCCGCCGCCCTGGTCGCCCGGCTGGGGCAGGGGTTCGGCCGCGCCAAGGCCTTTGGCTGCGGGTTGATGCTGGTGCGGCGGGCTTGACCGGGGCAGTGCGCGCATCCATCATGCGCATGACTTATGGAGAAACCGCATGGGGGCGCAAAAGAAACCCGCCAACCTGACCCTGAACGCCGCCCTTCTGGACGAGGCGCGTTCGTTGGGCCTGAACCTGTCCGCCGCCGCCGAGGAGGGCCTGCGCCGCGCCGTGGCCGAGGCCCGCACCGCCCGCTGGCAGGCCGAGAACGCCGCGGCGCTGGCCTCGTCCAACACCTGGGTGCAGGACAATGGTCTGCCTCTGGCCGCGCACCGGCCCTTCTGATGGCGCGCTATGATGCTTGGCCGGACGGCGACGGCTGGCTTTTGGAGGTGCAGGCCGACCTGTTGCGCGACCTCAACACCCGCGTTGTCGTGCCCCTGATGCCGCCCGCCCGCGCGCCCCATCCGGCGCGGCAACTGAACCCGGTGCTGGACGTGGCGGGTGCCCCCCAAGTGATGGTCACCCAGTTCCTGTCCGCTGTGTCGCTGGGGCTGCTCGAGGGCACCCCCGTCAGCCTGACCAACCAATCCGCCGCCATTTCAAACGCCCTCGACCTTTTGCTGACCGGGGTTTGACCCATGCAGGGCCTGCCCCCTCCCGCGCCGATCCCGCTCAAGGACCGCGCCGCGCTGGTCTTTGTCGAGCGCGCGCAACTGGATGTCGCCGACGGCGCCTTTGTCGCGCTGAACGCCGATGGCACGCGCACGCAGATCCCCGTCGGCGGCCTTGCCGGGATCATGCTGGAACCCGGCGCCCGCATCAGTCACGCCGCCGTGGCGCTGGCGGCGCGCTGATCACCTGGGTGGGCGAGGCGGGTGTGCGCCTCTATTCCGCCGGTCAGCCGGGCGGGGCGCGTGCCGACCGGTTGCTGTGGCAGGCCCGGATCGCCCTCGATGATGCCGCCCGCCTGCGCGTCGTGCGCAAGATGTATGCCCTGCGCTTTGGCGAGGATGCGCCCCTGCGCCGGTCCATCGACCAGTTGCGCGGCATCGAGGGGGTGCGCGTGCGCGAAACCTATTCCCTGCTGGCCCGGCAATACGGCGTCGACTGGCGGCGCCGGTCCTATGACGTGGCCGATTGGGAGGCCGGCGATATCCCCAACCGCTGCCTCTCTGCCGCCACCGCCTGCCTGCATGGCCTGTCCGAGGCCGCGGTGCTGGCCGCCGGATACGCCCCCGCCATCGGCTTTCTGC
>CALEZJ010000131.1 GCA_937927885.1 uncultured Paracoccaceae bacterium
GAACCTATGTCTCGGAATTCGACACGGTGACGCTGCGCGAGGCGCTGTTGCGCGAACGCTTCCGGGGCGGGCAGTCGTTCTTTGTCGTGCCCCGCATCGCCGACCTGCCGGAAATCGAATCCTTCCTGCGCGACCATGTCCCCGAGGTCTCGGTGCTGGTCGCCCATGGCCAGATGGCGGCGGGTGAACTGGATGAGCGGATGAACGCCTTCTACGACGGCAAGCACGACGTCCTTCTGGCCACCTCGATCGTCGAATCCGGTCTCGACATCCCGCGCGCCAATACGATGATCGTGCACCGAGCCGACATGTTCGGCCTCGCGCAGCTTTATCAGATCCGGGGCCGCGTCGGGCGGTCGAAATCGCGCGCCTATTGCTATCTGACCACCAAACCGCGCGCCCCCCTGACCCCGCAGGCGCAGCGGCGGCTGAAACTGCTGGGCTCGATCGACAGCCTTGGTGCCGGCTACAAGATCGCCGCCGAGGACATGGACCTGCGCGGCGCGGGCAACATCCTGGGCGAGGAACAATCGGGCCATATCAGCGAGGTCGGGTTCGAACTCTACCAGCAGATGCTGGAAGAAACGATCACCCGCCTGCGCGCGGGCGACATGACCGACCCCGGTGACGGCCAATGGGCGCCGCAGATCAATCTGGGCGTCTCGGTGCTGATCCCCGATACCTATGTGACCGATCTCGACGTGCGTCTGGGCCTTTACCGCCGTCTGGCCACGCTGGAAAAGAAGGTCGAATTCGAAGGCTTCGCCGCCGAACTCATCGACCGCTTCGGTCCCTTGCCCAAGGAGGTGAACACGCTGTTGTCAGTCGTGCGCATCAAGGCCCTGTGCAAACGCGCCCATATCGCGCGGCTCGACGCCGGGCCAAAGGGGGCGACGGTGCAATTCCATCTCGACAAGTTCCCCAACCCCGCGGGCCTCGTGGATTTCCTGCGCGCGCAGGGGCCGGGGGCAAAGATCCGCGACAACAAGCTGGTGCTGCCCCAGGACTGGCCCACCGACAAGGAGCGTCTGGTCGGCGCCTTCGCCATCGCCCGCGCGCTCGCCGAAAAAGCCACGCCCTGACGGCTTGCGCCGCCCGTCCCGCCACCGCACACTGATCCCTCTTTGTGCCCCAGATATCCGGGGGGTGAATGGGCCGCAGGCCCAGAGGGGGGGCAGCCCCCCTGACCCGCCCAACGACAGGAGCCCCCATGGCCCGCAACGGAACCCCGATCCTCGCCGTCCTCATCGACGCCGACAATTCCTCGCCCAAATGGGCCGAAGCGATCTTCGAGGAAATCGCCTCGCTGGGCGAGGCGTCAGTGCGCCGCATCTACGGCGATTTCTCGCGTCAGGCGATGTCGGGCTGGCAG
>CALEZJ010000132.1 GCA_937927885.1 uncultured Paracoccaceae bacterium
TGCCACAGAACGCCTTGCAAGCCCCGATGATTGAACAGAAAAACTGGCATCAGCCCTTGAAATCGGATATGGTCCCTGCCAGCGCAGCCAAAGTGGTTTGTGCGATAAGAAGCATCCGGCGTGTTGGGGTCTCCCTGCGACCGGTCCATGCAGAGAGCAGGAGTTATTCATGTCCAAGACTACCCTCGCCGTTATTGCCGGCGTGTTCGGTCTGTCGGTTCTCGCCGGCTGCAACCAGAGCCGTCAGGAAGAATTCGTCATGGTCGAGCCGGCGCCCCAGCCGATCTACGTCGAACCGGTCACCCACAAGTACCGCTGATCGCGCGCCTTTTAGCGTGACGCGCCGGGCGGGGCCTGCCCTGGCCTCGCCCGTCCGCTTGTCCGCATGTCGCCTGGGGAGTGCCCCATGCTGAAGCATCGCGGCTTTCCCGGGCGCTTGCCCGGCAGTGATTTCCAGTTCGTGATCCGCCGCGCCAACCACAAGGAAGGCCCCTCGCCGATCATCGAGCGCAAACGCTTCCCCGACCGCCGCCCTGCTGATCGGCGTGCGGACACGGCCTTTATGGCTGCCCTCTGGTCGCATTTTGGCGAAGACCCGTTCGAACGCGGCAATCTGGACGCGGGGCGGCTGTCGTGGCTTTTCGGCCGCGAGGTGGTTCCGGCCGAGCAACCCTTTGATCCCAAAAGCTATGAGGCCATGCTGCGCATCGATGTCGCGGCGGCGCGGGTCAGTTTCCCCGAGGTGTTCGCGGACGAGGCCGAGACCTTTGACTGGGACGACGAGGACGACGAATGAGCGCCCCGTTGCCAGTTTTCCCGCCGCTGGCGAAAACGTGTGTTGCCGACGTCCCCCGTGGCGCGGCACAGGAGGGTTCCCTTTTTCTCAACTCGGGCCCTTCATCATGCACAAACTTGCAGCCCTCGCGCTGGTCGTCGCAACCTTCGGTCTGGCCGCCTGTGACACGGCGGGCGGGCGCACTGTCGGCGGCGCGCTGGCTGGCGCGGCCATTTCTGGCGCAACCGGCGGAAGCCGCACGCAGGGTGCGCTCATCGGCGCGGTTGCGGGCGGTGTTTCCTGCGGGATCGACGGCCTGCCGCGCTGTCGCTGAGCTTTTCACCCGGGCGCCGCCCGGTCCGAACCATCATCACGCCACCCAGGCCCAGCGCCCGGGTGGCGTTTTCATTGCGCGCGGCGCCGATTTGTCTGCCGCCCCAGCCGGGAAAGGACGTCCATGTTCAAGAAAATCCTGATCGCCAACCGTGGCGAAATCGCCTGCCGGGTGATCAAATCGGCTCGCAAGATGGGCATCCAGACGGTGGCGATCTATTCCGACGCCGACCGCAATGCGCTGCATGTGAAGATGGCCGACGAGGCCGTGCACATCGGCCCGCCGCCTGCGAACCAATCCTATATTGTCATCGACAAGGTAATGGCCGCGATCAAGGCCACGGGCGCCGAGGCCGTGCATCCGGGTTATGGGTTTTTGAGTGAAAACAGGAACTTTGCTGCCGCTCTCGAGGCGGCGGGTGTGGTGTTTGTCGGTCCGCCCAGCCCCGCCATCGAGGCGATGGGCGACAAGATCACCTCGAAGAAGATCGCCATGGAGGCAGGGGTCAGCACGGTTCCCGGCTATATGGGCCTGATCGCCGACGCCGAAGAAGCAGTGGTCATTTCAAAGCAGATCGGCTTTCCTGTGATGATCAAGGCCAGCGCCGGCGGTGGCGGCAAGGGGATGCGCATCGCCTGGACCGAGCAGGAGGCGCGCGAGGGGTTCGAATCCAGCCGCAACGAAGCGGCCAACAGCTTTGGTGACGACCGTATCTTTATCGAGAAATTCGTCACGCAACCGCGCCACATCGAAATTCAGGTGCTGGCCGACAAGCACGGCAATTGCGTTTACCTGCACGAACGCGAATGCTCGATCCAGCGCCGCAACCAGAAGGTCATCGAAGAAGCTCCTTCGCCTTTCCTCGACGCTGCCACCCGCAAGGCAATGGGCGAACAGGCCTGCGCGCTGGCAAAGGCTGTGGGCTATACCAGCGCCGGGACGGTGGAATTCATCGTCGACGGCAACCGGAATTTCTACTTTCTGGAAATGAACACGCGCCTGCAGGTGGAGCACCCGGTTACCGAACTCATCACCGGCGTCGATCTGGTCGAACAGATGATTCGGGTCGCGAATGGTGAGCCGCTGCCGTTCAGGCAGGAGGACTTGAAAATCAACGGCTGGGCGATGGAAAGCCGCCTTTATGCCGAGGACCCCTATCGCAACTTCCTGCCCTCGATTGGCCGCCTGACCCGCTATCGCCCCCCGGTCGAGGGGATCACGCCCCGCGGCGGGGTCGTGCGCAACGATACCGGCGTCTATGAGGGCGGCGAGATCAGCATGTATTACGACCCGATGATCGCCAAGCTCTGCACCTGGGGCAAGGACCGCGCGGCGGCCATCGAGGAAATGCGTCTGGCGCTGGATACGTTCGAGGTCGAGGGTATCGGTCACAATCTGCCCTTCTGTTCCGCCGTGATGGACCATCCGCGATTCACCAGCGGGAATATCACCACCGCCTTCATCGCCGAGGAATTCCCCGAAGGGTTCCAAGGCGTTACCCTGCCAGACGCAATGCTGCGCCGGATCGCGGCTTCGGCCGCGGCGATGAACCGGGTGGCCGAAATCCGCCGCACCCGGGTTTCCGGCCGTATGGACAACCACGAGCGCAAGGTCGGTGACGAATGGGTCGTGGTGCTGCAAGGTCAGGAATTCCCGGTGGCGATCCGGGCCGACCGGGGTGGTTCAACCGTGGCTTTTGCCGATGGTCAGGCGATGCGCGTGGAATCCGACTGGACCCCGGGCCAGCCCCTCGCGCGGCTGTTGGTCGACGGCGAGCCCTTGGTGCTGAAAGTCGGGCGGATCAGCGGCGGCTACCGCGTGCGGGTGCGCGGCGCCGATCTCAAGGTACATGTGCGCAGCCCGCGTCAGGCGGAACTGGCGCGGTTGATGCCCGAAAAGGCCCCGCCGGACACTTCGCGCCTGCTTTTGTGCCCGATGCCGGGCCTGATGGTCAAACTGATGGTCGCCGAGGGTGACGAGGTGTTCGAGGGGCAGGCCCTGTGCACCGTCGAGGCGATGAAGATGGAGAACATCCTGCGCGCCGAAAAACGCTGCACGATCAAGAAGATCAACGCCTCGGTCGGGGGATCATTGGCGGTCGATGACGTGATCATGGAATTCGCGTGATCTGATGGAGCTGATCCTGCATCTGGGCGCGCACCGCACCGGCTCGACCGCGTTCGAGACGATGCTGGTTAGCGCTCGCAGCGCGCTGGCGGGGCAGGGGGTGGCCGTCTGGCCCAACGCCCGCGTGCGCAGGATCGCAGGATTTCAAGAGGTTGCATCGGACGGGGTGACCGATGCGGCGCAGGCGGCCTTTGCCGCTGCCTGGGCCGGGGAAAGCGCCGACAGGCTGGTGATCTGCGAGGAAAACATCCTTGGCACGATGCTGGGCAACCTGATGGCGGGGGCGCTCTATCCCGATCTGGCGGAGCAGCTTGCGCGTTATGCGGCGCTGTTTTCCGTCCAGCCGCGCCGGATCGGGCTGGGCATTCGCGATCTGGCCGGGTTCTGGGCCAGTTCCCTGTCCTTTGTCGCGCGCCGCCGCTGGGTGCCAGACTGGGCCGACACCGCCTCCCGTATCGTCGTCAGCCCGCGCGGTTGGTCCGATGTGGTGGCCGACCTGCGCGCTGCCTTTCCGTCGACCGAAATCGTCCTCTGGACCCATGGCACCGACCTGCCCCGCGTCGCTGAGCGCTTGACTGACCTGCCGCCTGGGCTGCTGGTCGCCCCGGCCGAAAGGGTCAACGCAGCACATGAGTTGGGCTATTTGCCCGCGATCCTGCGGCTACGCGCCGAACATCCCGACATGACCGAGGCCAACATGCGCGCGGCGCTGTCCAGCGT
>CALEZJ010000133.1 GCA_937927885.1 uncultured Paracoccaceae bacterium
CATCAGCTCGGCGTGCCCACGGCTGGCTCGCGCGGGGCAGTGGGCGCGGCTCTCGGCGTCCACTTCAACTCGGCCTCGTTGACGGCGCGCGCGTCCTTGCGCAGCTCCATGCGGACGGCGGTCAGGATGCGCTCCAGCGCGGCGCCCTCGGGCGCGGGCGCCCGCAGAAGCGCAGGCGGCGACGAGCGGCGGCTGAGAAGAAAGTCCATCACGGGATCGGTCTGCGGCATGGGGCACCTCCGGCCCCTGAGATCGCAACTTTGCCAGAGGGTTGCAAGGTCGCTTGCCCCCGCGGGCGAAACATTCGAGGATGCGCGAAAATCGGGAGGTGCCGCCATGCCGATGGCCGATCTGGGCGATCTGGGTCTGCATTACCAGCTTTCGGGGCCCGACTCGGGCGCGCCGCTGGTGCTGATCCATGCGTTGGGAACCGATCTGCGGTTGTGGGACGGGATCCTCGATCTGTTGCCCAAGGGGTTGAGAGTGCTGCGATTCTCGCTTCGCGGGCATGGCCTGTCCGATGCGCCGCCCGCGCCCTATGCGATGGGGGCACTGGTGCGCGATGTCGAACGGCTGATGGACCTGCTGGCCCTTCGGGATGCCGTGGTGGTGGGGTTGTCCATCGGCGGGTTGGTGGCGCAGGGGCTGGCGGTGAAACGGCTGGATCTGGTGCGCGCGCTGGTGCTGTCGAACACCGCGGCCCGGATCGGCAACGCCGACATCTGGGGTCAGCGGATCGCGCTGGTCGAGGCGCAGGGCGTCGAGGCCGTGGCGGACGCGACGATGGAGCGCTGGTTCGCGCGCCCGTTTCGCGCGACACCCGAGGCCCGGCTCTGGCGCAACATGGTGACCCGCACGCCGCTGGCCGGCTATCTGGGCTGCTCGGCGGCGATTGCCGGAGCGGATTTCTACACCACCACGGCGGGGTTGCGGCTGCCCGTTCTGGGCATCGCGGGCAGCGAGGATGGCTCGACCCCACCCGATCTGGTGCGCGAGACCCTTGATCTGGTGCCGGGCTCGCGCTTCGTGCTGATCCGCGGCGCCGGGCATCTTCCCTGCGTGGACCAGCCACAGGCCTGGGCCGAGGCTGTCGGACAATTCCTGCAGGACATCGGGCATTGTTGAGAAAGTGATATCATGGCGTCTGAAATTGGCGTCGTTTCCCGCTGTAAAGAATGTCAAACGTTTGAAAAGTGAAATGACGCAACGCCTCCCCATGGCCTTTATCCTGACGACGCTGACGCTGGACGCGATCGGTTTCGGGCTGATCATGCCGGTCATGCCTGAACTTCTGCGCGCGGTGACCGGGGGCGATCTGGCGCGCGCGGCGCTGTGGGGCGGGCTGCTGACCGGGGGATTTGCGGTCATGCAATTCCTCTTTGGTCCGCTGATCGGCAATCTCAGCGACCGGTTCGGGCGCAAGCCCGTGTTGCTCGCCTCGCTCGCCGTGCTGGCGGTGGATTACACGGTGCTGGCTCTGGCGTCGACGCTCTGGCTGATCTTTGCCGCGCGGCTGATGACCGGAATTGCGTCGGCCACGTTCAGCACCGCGTCGGCCTATATCGCCGATCTCTCGACACCCGAGCAAAAGGCGCAGCGGTTCGGCCTGATCGGTGCGGCCTTTGGCGCGGGCTTCGTGATGGGTCCGGCCATCGGCGGGTTGCTCGCGGGGCTGGACCTGCGCGCCCCCTTTGTCGCGGCGGCACTGGTGGCGGCGGCGAACCTGCTGTTCGGTGCGCTGGTCATGCGCGAATCCTTGCCCCGCGCGCGCCCTTTCGACTGGCGGCGCGCCAATCCCTTCGGGGCGTTTCGCGCCATCGGGCGGCTGCCGCAGCTTGCGCGCTATCTGGTGATCTACACCGCGCATGAGTTCGGCTTTGCGGTCTACCCGGTGATCTGGGCCTATTTCGGCATTGCCCGGTTCGGTTGGAGCGCGACCGAGGTTGGCCTGTCTCTGGCCTTCTATGGCATTGGATTCGCGGTGGTTCAGGGCGCCTTGATCGGCCCCGCCCAACGGTTTCTGGGGCGTGGGGGCACGATGGTCGCGGGGCTTTGCGCAGGGATCCTGGGGCTGTTGGCGATGGTCTGGGTGGCGGACGGGCGCCTCGCGCTGGCGCTGATCCCGCTGTCGGCGCTGGCCGGACTGGTGATGCCGTCCCTGCGCGCGACCATGTCGGATCTGGTCGCCGTCGACCGGCAGGGCGAGTTGCAGGGCGCGCTGTCCTCGCTGCGCGCGATGGGGATGATCGCCGCCCCGCTGGTCTATAGCCAGGTCTTTGCCGCCACCACCGGAGCGGCCGCGCTGATCGATCTGCCGGGCGCGGTCTTTGCCATTCCTGCCTTGCTCAACCTGCTGGCGCTGGTCCTGATCCTGCGCCGCCCCTCTGGAGGCCTGCCATGAACCTCTCCTCGCTCGCCCTTGCCCGTGCCGAAGCCGGGCGTCCCGTGCGTGTGGCGCTGATCGGCGCGGGCAAGTTCGGCTCGATGTTTCTGGCCCAGGTCCCGCATATCGCCGGGCTTTCGGTGACGCATATCGCGGATCTGGACCCCAGGC
>CALEZJ010000134.1 GCA_937927885.1 uncultured Paracoccaceae bacterium
GGCGGCCCTTCTGGCGCTGCCCAGCCTTGGCACAGGGGGCGATCCGGCCCTGCTGACACCGACAGTCATGGCGCTGGGCCTGTTCAATGGCATGTTCGCGGTTGCCGCGATCGGGTCGATGATGGCGCTGGCCGGGCAGGGGGCGGGCGCGCGCGAGGGCACGCGGATGGGCCTGTGGGGCGCCTCGCAGGCCATCGCGGCGGGCTTTGGCGGGCTGACCGGGGCCGCTGCCGTCGACCTCTTGCGCCACCTTGTCGACACGTCCACGGCCTTTGGTCTGACATTTGCCATCGAGGCGACGCTGTTCCTGGCGGCGGCCCTGATGGCTGCGCGCATCCTCGACGGGGCGCGCGCCCCCGGCAAACCTCTTGTGGCGGGAGAATGAGCATGGGCTATGACGTTTTCGTGGTGGGGGGCGGCCCGTCGGGCGCCACGGCTGCAGACGATCTGGCCCGGGCCGGGCATTCGGTGGCTCTTCTGGACCGCGCGGGACGCATCAAGCCGTGCGGCGGCGCCATTCCGCCCCGGCTGGTTGCCGATTTCGACATTCCCGACGCGCAGATCGTCGCCCGAATCGCCACGGCGCGGATGATCTCGCCCACCGGGCGCGCGGTCGATATCCCGATCGAGAACGGCTATGTCGGCATGGTCGACCGCGAGCATTTCGATGAGTTCCTCCGCGCGCGCGCCGAGCAACACGGGGCCCTGCGCCTGACCGGCACGTTTCTGCGGATCGAGCGTGACGCCGAGGGCCCCATCGTGGTCTGGCGCGACAAGGCCAGCGGCGACGAGCGCAAGACCCGCACCCGATTGGTGATCGGTGCCGATGGCGCGCGGTCCAATGTCGCCAGGGCCGAGGTTCCGGGTGGCGCCGAGATCCCCTATGTCATCGCCTATCACGAGATCATCGCCGCCCCGGCCGCCAATGCCGACTATGACCCGACGCGCTGCGACGTGATCTATGACGGGCGCATCAGCCCGGATTTCTATGGCTGGGTGTTCCCGCACGGCGCGCAGGCCAGCGTCGGCATGGGGACCGAGGTCGACGGGGTCGACCTGAAACAGGCCACGGCCGCGCTGCGCGCGATGTCGGGCCTGACCGACTGCGCCACGATCCGCAAGGAGGGTGCGCCGATCCCGCTGCACCCGCTTGATCGCTGGGACAATGGCCGCGACGTGGTGCTGGCGGGCGATGCCGCCGGGGTGGTGGCGCCATCCAGTGGCGAAGGGATCTATTATGCCATGGTTGGCGGTCGCGTGGCGGCCACTGCGGCTCAGGCCGCGCTGGCCTCGGGGCGGGGGCGCGACCTTGCCCTGGCCCGCAAACTGTTCATGCGCGACCACAAGACCGTATTCCGGGTGTTGCGTTCGATGCAGAATGCCTATTATCGCTCGGATGACCGGCGCGAGCGCTTTGTCAGCCTGTGCCATGACATCGACGTCCAGCGCCTGACCTTCGAGGCCTACATGAACAAGAAACTGGTCCGCGCCCGTCCGCTGGCGCATCTGAAGATCGGGGTGAAGAACCTCATGCATCTGATGGGGCTGGTTTCGGCGGTGAAGGTATGAGCGCGCTGATCCCGACCTGGATTGGAGGGGTTCTGGTGCCCTTCGACAAGATGGCGGTGCACCGGCGCGGCCTCAGGCACAAGGCGATCTCGGTCTTCGTGATGCGCGCGGGGCAGATCCTGTTGCAGCGCCGCGCGCTGGGCAAGTATCACACCCCCGGCCTTTGGGCGAACACCTGCTGCACGCATCCGCATTGGGGCGAGGACGATCTGACCTGCGCCACGCGGCGGCTCGACGAGGAACTGGGCATTCGCGGCCTGACCCTGCGCGAGGTGCGCGAGATCGAATACCGCGCCGCGGTCGGGGCGGACATGGTCGAGCACGAGGTCGTGCGGCTTTTCGTGGCAGAGGCCCCGGCGGAGATGCCGGTTGAGCCCGATCCGGACGAGGTCTGCGACACCCGCTGGGTCGACCCGGCCACGCTTCAGGCGGAACTTTCCCGCTGGCCCGAACGCTTCACGCCCTGGCTGCGCATCTACATGCGCGACCATTCCGACGCGCTGGCCCCAGCCTGAGGGCCGGGCGCCCCGAGGTGACGCGCCAGAAACGGACGGATCAGCGCGGCGACGGTCTCGGGGGATTCCTCGTGGGCGAGATGGCCCAGGTCGGGCAGTTCCGCCAGCACCGCCGAGGGCATGCGGTCGGCAACCCGGCGCGAGACTTCGGGTGGCACCGCAACGTCGCCCTTGGCGGCGATCAGCAGCACCGGCAGGCGCATCCGCGGCAGTCGGGCCAGCAAGGCGTCCAGCGACCATTGCGCCATCATGCCCAGCGTCGCCTCGACATGGCCGGGCAGTGCAATCAGCCGGGCATAAAGCGCCACGCGCGCAGGATCGGGCCGGGACCCGGTCTGCGCGATCAGTTTCGCCACCCGCGCGGGTTTTGCCGCCAGATGCGCGACGCCGCGGCCGATAAGCGGGCTCATCGCCATCACTCTGGCGAGTTTCGGGAAAAGCCAGCCCTCGACCCCTTCGAAAGGGCCAAGGGCGGCGTTGATGCCGATGATGCAGGCCGGAGGGGTGGGCAGGATTTCGGCCAGACGCAGCGCCACCGCCGCCCCCGCCGAATGGCCGATGATCGCGCGCGGCTGCCAGCCCTGCCCCTGACACAGGAGTGCCAGATCCTCGGCCATGGCATCGAGGCCGAAGCGGGCCTTGTTGCCCGCGCGGGTGAACCCCTGCCCGGGCAGATCGACGGCGATCATCCTGAGGCCCGGCAGATGCGGCACCAGCGGGTGAAAGGAATGCGCGCTGGCCCCGGCGCCGTGCAGGAGCAGCACTTCGGGGCCCGCGCCCCAGCGCTGCACATGCCAGTCATGCGGCAAGCAGCGCACCCGGATCGAGGCGGCACGCTGTGGCCAGTCGGCGGGCAGGGTGCTCATGGTCCCAGTGCCGCGCCCACCGCCGCCTCCAGCCGCCGTGCATCGGCGCGCGGCAGCGCCAGAAGGCGCGCGCCCATCGCCGCCGCCAGTTGCGCCAGCGGGGCCGAGGGCAGAACCCCGGTGTCGATCGCGACCACCGGAAGGCCCGCGCGCGCGATGCGTGCCGCCTGCGCCAGCGCATCGGCCTGCGCTTCGGCGCGGCCGGGTTGGCCGGTGCGGGTGATGTTCGCCTTGCCGTCGGTCAGCAGCACCAGCGACGGGGTCAGCCCCCGCGCCTGCGCGCGCTCGGCGCAGTCCAGCGCCGCAGCCAGACCGGTGGCCAGCGGCGTGCCGCCGCCCCCCGGCAGGCCCGCCAGCCGCCGCTTTGTCTGCACGATCGAGCGCGTGGGAGGCAGCATCTCGTCCGCCATGGTTCCGCGAAAGGCGATCAGGGCGACATGGTCGCGCCGGGAATAGGCGCGCGCAAGCAGAAGTTCGACGGCGCCCTTGGCCTCGGCCATGCGGGCCATCGCCTGACTGCCCGAGGCATCGACGGCAAAGATCAGCACGCGGTCGGAATGGGCGCGAAACCGCCGGATGCGCAGGTCCGAGGGCAGCACG
>CALEZJ010000135.1 GCA_937927885.1 uncultured Paracoccaceae bacterium
AGCCAACGAACCGATCCCGCAACGTGGTCCCCATCGCTCCATAAAGCGCGAACAGCAATTTTCGCTCGCCGATGCGGCTGCCCCAGGGCGGGTTGATCAGCACCATCCCGGGGGGGCCTTCGGGCGGTGTCAGGTCGCTGATGGCGCGACGCTGGAACTGGCACCAGCCCGCGACACCCGCACGGGTCGCGTTGGCAATTGCTCCGGCAATGGCGCCCTGGTCGCGATCTGATCCGAAAAAGCGCAGAACCGGGCCCCGGACGGACGCAGTTTTCAGCCGGGCGAAAGCGGCGGGGTCGAAAGTCGCCAGCCCCTCGAAGGCGAACGCCCGCGCGCGTCCGGGCAACAACCCTGCGGCAAGCTCGGCCGCTTCCAGAAGAAACGTGCCCGAGCCGCACATCGGATCGACCACCGTCTGCGATCCATCGAATCCCATCGCCCTAAGCACCGCCGCCGCGACGGTTTCGCGCAGGGGAGCCTTGCCGACCGCCTCCTTGTGCCCGCGCTTGTGCAGGGACTCGCCCGAGGTATCGAGGCTGATCGTGCAGAGGTCATCATCAATCCGCGCCTTGACCACCAGTTCGGCCTTTGCGTCAACCGGCGCCCCCAGCCCCTCGGCGATGGCCGTCTGGATGCGCAGGGCGGCAGCCTTGTCGTGATAGATGCGCGAGGCGTGGCAGGCGGCCTCGACCCTGAAAGGCACATCGGCACGCAGCACGGCGGCCCAATCGACCTTGCGCGCCCGTTTGTCGAGCTGTGCCAGATGCATCACGCGAAATTCGGCAATGCGAACCAACACGCGGCTTGCTGTACGAAGGCTCAGATTTGCCCGCCAGACCTCGGACCAATCGCCCAGCGCCTCGACCCCGCCAGGGACCTGATGCACGGCGCGAAACCCCAGACTGCGGGCCTCATCGGCCAGAAAGGGTTCCAGCCCGGGGGCGGCAACGAAGAAAAGCGGCAGATCCTGTATCATGGCGCCCCCATAGCGCGAAAGCGGCACCGCCGCGAGGGACTTTGCATCGCCGCCGCCCCGTGTTAACGCGCCCCTCACAAGCCGGAGGGTGATCATGACGGTAGACGTGGGACTCATCATGGGCAGCCAGTCCGACTGGCCGACGATGCGCGAGGCAGCGGCAATCCTGGACGAACTGGGGGTGACCTATGAGTCGCGGATCGTCAGCGCCCACCGCACGCCGGATCGCCTGTTCGAATACGGCAAAAGCGCGGTCTCGCGCGGCCTCAAGGTGATCATCGCCGGGGCCGGCGGGGCGGCGCATTTGCCGGGGATGATGGCGTCGAAGACCCGCGTACCGGTGATCGGGGTGCCGATCCAGACACGGGCGCTGGCGGGGGTCGACAGCCTCTATTCCATCGTCCAGATGCCAAAAGGGTATCCGGTTGCAACGATGGCGATTGGCGGCGGGGCCAATGCCGGGCTGATGGCAGCGCAGATCCTGGCGATGAACGACCCCGCGCTGGCCGCCCGTGTGGATGCCTGGCGCGCGGCCCTCAGCGCCTCGATCCCCGAGGAGCCGCGCGATGCGTGACGCGTTGCAGCCGGGCGCGGCGATCGGGATTCTGGGAGGCGGTCAACTGGGGCGGATGCTGTCGGTGGCGGCCTCGCGGCTGGGCCTGCGCACCCATGTCTATGACCCGGCTGCCAGCCCGCCCGCCGGGCATGTGGCGGAAAAGGTGACGACAGCAGGCTGGGACGATGCCGAGGCGCTGACCGCCTTTGCCCTGTCGGTCGATGTCATAACCTATGAATTCGAGAACATCCCGACCGCTATGCTCGACCTGCTGGAATCCTTGCGCCCGGTTCGTCCCAACCGCCGCGCGCTGGCCGTCAGCCAGGACCGGTTGACGGAAAAGGATTTCCTCAGCGGCCTTGGCCTGACCACAGCGCCCTACCGCGACGTGCCGGATTCGGCAGCGCTGAAGGCGGCGCTGGAGGCAATCGGTGCCCCGGCGATCCTGAAAACCCGGCGGCTGGGTTATGACGGCAAGGGGCAGGCCCGGCTTCGCACCGCCGCCGACGCGCCCGAAGCGCTGGCGGCAATCGGTGGGGCCGAAGCGATCCTCGAAGGGTTCGTGACCTTCACGCATGAAGTGTCGGTGATTGCCGCACGCGGGATCAGTGGTGAGGTTGCCTGCTATGACCCGGGCGAGAATGTGCACGAGGACGGCATCCTGCGCACGACCACCCTGCCCGCGCGGCTGACTCCTGCGCAAAAGGTGGATGCGGTGCTCCTGGCCGGGCGGATACTGAACGCGCTTGACTATGTCGGGGTGATGGGGGTCGAGTTGTTCGTCACCCCACGCGGCCTTGTGGTGAACGAGATCGCACCGCGGGTGCACAATTCGGGCCACTGGACGCAGGCGGGCTGCGCGGTTGACCAGTTTGAACAGCACATCCGCGCTGTCGCAGGCTGGCCCTTGGGCAATGGCGCACGGCATGCCGATGTGGTGATGGAGAACCTTATCGGCGAGGATGTCGCCCGCGTGCCCGCACTGGCGCGCGAGGCGGATGTGCAGATCCACCTTTATGGCAAGGGCGCCCCGCGCCCGGGGCGCAAGATGGGCCATATCAACCGCATTCGCCGCACCTGACTCTCCGGAACGGGGCGCGCTGCCCCCCACGCCCTTCTGCCTTCATCGGTACATCTGGGACACAAGGACGGGAAGCGACTCTCTCATCTTTGTGACGGACATACCCACGGGAGGGTCCGGGAGGGTGGAAAACCCTCCCGGGCGG